>JAXHTT010000060.1:0-21240 GCA_034190055.1 Pseudomonadota bacterium
CATTCAACAGCCCAAAAATCAACACAAACCATTGATTAAGAAGATTATTATTCAGGGTGGGGCCACCATTTTTCTTCATTTCAAGCGATAGTAACTACCAACCATATTTTTCTGTGCTACATATGTGCTACAGTTTTAAACTACTCACAGTAGCTCGGCTCTACCCCATAAACGGGGGATCAGCATTCGCGCTTGCTCCAAAAAAAAGCTAGGCCCCACTTTCCGCAGGGCCTATCCATTTCCTTTACATTGCAATTTTAAAACGCTTTTTACTGGGCCCACATTTCTACTGAAATAACAGGTGCCCCCGTATCTGTGGCGTCAACTACAAACCTAAGCGTTTGCGATTGGCTTACTGTTAGCCGAATATTACCTGCACCCTGCTGAAGCGTAAGCGACTCGCCAACATTTATCGTCCCACCATTGCTTCCTAGGTTCGGTGACGACCAATTGTCTTCTGCCACTTTAAATTCATGAGTACCAGCACTCACGTTAAAGCTAATTGAATAAACGCCAGCACCTTCGTACACCATTGGGCGAGACGTACCCCAGTCTCCCATAACGCCACGCACATAAATGGTGGTTTCACCATAAGGCGCAGGTACTGCGTTCGGGTCTTGCGTTGTAATAGTAAGGGTTGGGTTTGCATCATTCGCGGCGTCTAGCTCGAAGGTATAGTCGCCGTCACTGATAATATTAAGCGTAAGGTTATTGCCGCCGTTAGTAAGTGTAGCAGACTGCCCTGCGCCAACTGTTACTCCGCCACCAATGTTCGCTACGCCAAAGTTTTCGTCGGCTAATTTGAATTCATAGCTGCCCTCAAGCAAGCTAACTTCGATGCGATACTTATCATTGCCCACATACTCTAATGGCAACGATGTATCCCAATTATTCATGCCGCCGCGTAAATAAACAGTTCTATCACCGTAAGGTGGCAACGCAGACAAACCATAGCCTTGTTCACCGTTTTGCGGTTTCACAAATATGGCAGTGGTAAGCGCTGGCACGCTGAATGTGCCGTTATTAAACGTTGCACCTTGAACGCGCTGGTCAGCAGACGTTTGCTGGTTGGCGTGAAGTTCAAAGTTTGTTGCATCACTAATAGTGAAGCTTTGTGTGCTTTGGGTTCCATTAAACAACACCACAATAGCGTCGTTATTCTCGTCTAAATCTTCAAGACCAATACCATCGTCAAGGCTCATTACAATAAGCCCTTGTATTTGGCCTTCTCCCGTATTGTGAAAACGAATACGCTGTGCGATGTCTTCAGCACTGTTTAACCTAAATAATTTGCTGGTTGCACGTACATTTAAGAACTCATTGAATAGCGAAGAAGTTAGCTGAATATCTTGCGAACTAAACTGTGAATTGGGGTTTGCAGAAACAGTACGAATCTCGTCCCATCGCGCTTGATTGTCTTGCGCTAGCGGTATGCCAATATTCCAATTGCTCTCAGCTTTCGTGAAGTCAACGCGGTTGAACCAGTCACCAGCATCGTAAGTGTTGCGGTCCATTGACTTCGAACGAATAAGCTCAGATCCCATGTGCATGAAAGGTATGCCTTGGCTTAGTAACGGAATAGACAAGGCCACATTTTGCACGCGCACACGGTCTTGCACTGTCATATCACTTGGCAACCCATATTGCAGCTGATCCCACAACGCTTCGTTATCGTGTTTAGAAATGTAGTTTACGGTGTCAGCAGGGTCTTCACTGTAGCCAGCTGGCTGTCCATTCCAATTGTAGTCATATGCTGAAAGGTAAGTGCCGTCAGCAGCAACAAACTGATAACTACCTACATTCCCCACCAGCCCAATTCTAATGGTGTCTTGGTCGTGCAGGCTACCACCTGCATTAAACAATGCAGCACTGCGCACCGCTTCGCGTTGCCTATCAGAGAATGTACCAATTTCAGAGCCTGCCATATTTAGCTGTGCTGCTTGCTCGAATCGACGGTTATTCACTACCTCACCAAAGTTCCAGCCTTCTCCATAGAAATAGGTGTCTGGATCAACGGCGCGCACGGCTTCTCGCGCGTCTAAAATAGCTTGTTTCGGTATGTGCCCCATTAGGTCGAAACGGAACGAATCAAACCCAAAGTGCTCAGCAAAGCTTACTAATGAATCGTTCATTAACTTTGCCATCATGGTGTGTTCAGTTGCGGTGTTTTCACAACAGGTTGAATTTTCAATACGCCCTGTTGTTTCGTTTAAACGCTGGTAGTAGCCAGGCACCACTTTATCTAACACAGAGTTATCAAACAGTCCTGACGACGCAGTATGGTTGTAAACAACATCGAGTACTACCCGAAGCCCCATTTCATGTAGCGCTTGGTTCATGGCGCGCATTTCTACAATACGAGCTTCACCATCGGGGTCAGTAGCATAGCTGCCCTCTGGCGCGGCAAAATGATGCGGATCGTAGCCCCAGTTAAAGCCATCGAATCCACGCATACTTTCAACTAGCGCTTGGGCTTGCGTAGTGTCAGGCGAGTAGCTTTTAAGTACGTCTAGTAAAGTTGAATTATCATTTTCAACGCTACAAACAGGCGCTTCAGCATTTAAGCTGCACAGCCTAGCTACTGTATCGGTAACGTCCACACGGCTTTCTGCGTCTTCACGAATAGTGGCAATATCATTTGCAGGAAGCATATGAAAGTGGGTTAATCCAGCATTTTGCAATGACTGAAGATGTTTTACAGGCACTGAGTTAGACTCAGTAAACGCCATGTATTTACCGCGATTTTCAGGGCTTGTGCTTTCATCAAGAATGCTGAAATCGCGAATATGACTTTCGTAAATAATAATGTCTTCTGGGTCGCCTGAGGCAGGCACTACGTGATTGTCCCAACCTGCTGGCTTTAAATCAGCATCATTAAGATTCACAAATTGCGTAAATCGACCATTGGTTGAAAGCGAAACAGAGTACGGGTCGGTGGTCTCCAACACTTCTATATTCTGAGTTAGCGGATGGAAGACCGTAAGTTCATAGCGATAGAACTGTCTGTCTAAATCAGACTTCTGCCCTATGTGATGCCAAACACCCGTTGCAGCATCTAACACCATAGGATAGGTATTTTGCAGTACCTTAGCCTTGTTATACACCTTCAAACTTACAGATTGCGCTGTAGGCGCCCATACTGAAGTAGTTACGTCGTTACCGCTGTAGCTTACGCCTAGTTTAGCCTCGTCGGCGTCATTAGCCGTGCGAGTGTAAAGGTAGTCTAATACTCTTGGCGTTTGTACGCGCGTTGAATCTAAAATGTTGCCGTCTGCGTCTTTGGCAACAGCAACAAGCTGACCTGTAAGCATTAGCTTAGCTTGCGCTTCACTCACATCGAAAGTAAAACCAGTGAATCCATTAAGATGAGGGTTTGTGTCGTAATGAGTTTGCTCAGGAATGTCGAGCGTCATTGGTACTCGAGTTGCCGAGCCTAATGCACCAACATTTAATAACGACACGCCTGCGCTTTCGGCGTCTAAGCTTGCATCGCTTGAGTAATAAAGCGCAATGTCTGCCGCGTCGCCATCATTAGTTAGCCACAACAAAGTGTTGTCATCCATCCAATGCGCGCGGGCACCGTCTAAAAATTGAGGGCGACTTGTAATAGGTGTATACCAAAGCTCTGGAAAACCGTTAAATGTGAAAGCTTGATTTCCAAACTCTGGCTCAAACCGGCTGTCAGCACTGCCTAGCGCTTTGTCATTGCCTTTGTGAACGATAAAGTTATAACAATCGGCGCCCGGCTCGACGGTTAGCACATAGTAGGCACCGTACTCTGGGTGAATACCGTCTGCTGGATATGGGTCGGGCCAATTGCTGAAATGCGAGCTTTGGGTTGTCGGCTCTGCGTAGTTACCACATGCTTGGCCATTCCAAAGATGTAATCCCCATCCGTCGTATTGGCCGTCTTCTCGGCTGTAAAATACTGCTATTTGATTTTGTTCCAGCGCAAGCCCGGTTCCACTGCTATCTTCAACGAATGATTGCACGCTAAGGTCTAACGAAAAACGGGCTCGTTTAAGTTCGAACCGTCCCACCACCGACGCGCTTTGTCCGGGTGCTAAGGTGTCTACATCTATCGTTAAGTAAGGCGTTCCACCTACTTCTCCACTTGCGTTTGCTAAAGCGTGGCTACTCGCATCAAGCAAAACGCGAATGGGCCCAGTCAAGTTCGTTTCGCTGGTATTTTGAACCGTAATAGTACTAACGTATTGTCGATTAACGCGGTCAAATGCAGGGCGGCTAGGGTAACGGGTATCCGCCGTTTCAATTGCTTGCCAGTCAGCAAGCGTTGGCATACTTGCCAAAGCCAGTAAAGGTAAAGCGGGTAAACAAATTAAGGTATTCTTTTTCATGGCAAGGCCCTCTACTTCATTAGCTTCGAGCGGCGAAATGCAATAACGCCAAGCCCAAGAGCTAATAGAAACGGAGTTTGCGGTGCAGAAACAGCGGTACTTTCTACTAGCGAAACGTTATCGATAGTGAGCGTTGAAGAAAACGACTGAGCGTTAAAGCCTGGCTCTAATATAAAGTCTAGAAAATAACCGTCGTAGCTGTTGTTTAACTGCGTGATAAAAGTACCGCTACCAGACTGAAAATCAAATAGAAGCGTCTCGAAGTTGAAACCGTCGTTCAGTACTACCGAGAAAGCATCCGAGAGCGCATCGGTTTTCAAATCATCGCCATCAAAAATCCAGTCGAAGCTTAAGTCTACTGTTACACCGTCAGACACCGACGACAGATCAAGTTGAGTGAATAGCGTATTTGAAAAGCCGTCAGGAAACAAATTGTCGGTACTTATCTGCGCCGAACATTGCCCAGCGTTGTCTATTATAGAAAAATCACTGGTATCGGCAGGCTCGCCATTGCCGTCTGTATCTAGGCTCCACCCGTTGAAGTTACACGTTTGAAAATCGCCGTTCGTTATAAAGTTTGCGTTAGCTTGTGTACTTAGTAAAAGTGAACATGCAACGAGTAAAGCACTGAGTTTCATGGTTTAGCCTTTTGTTAAATATTGTTTTTTGATTTGTAAATAATATGTTTGCTTCGATTGCATACTATTTAAACGACACCTTGCTTACTAGGGCAAAACAGACCAATGAGCATTGAATACGTATGCAAGAAAAAGCGGCATAGTACTTTTTCATTAGGCGCAGTCATGTAGTTTGCCAAGCTATAAACTTCAACTAGCCTCAGGCTGAGTAATGGAAAAAAACAATTAGGAGAACTCAACACCTCCCCCGCTGTTTATGTCTGTGTTGACCACTGGTTTTCTATCGCAGCCGACCTACACCACCAACCTGATAGTGCAAGTATCATTGCAGTGGCTATTCAAAAGTAAAAAGCCTTTATTAAAACTGTAATACCTCATCTGTAGCCTATGGTTATCATTACTTTACCCATTTGTCGGTTTCTTATTCGATGAAGCACATCATGTCGCGCAATGCGTTCTATTCGCTTACGATTACCTTCACTATTTTGTCTGTTCTTGGCCAAGTCTCTACCAGCATTTATAGCCCCTTCTTTTTTGACTTGGCGACTATGTATGGCAGCCATATCAGCATAATCGAACAAAGCGTAGCTGTGTTTTTAGTCGCCTTCTCTCTTTCACAGTTAGCGTCTGGCATACTGTGCGACTACATAAATAAGCAAACATTCTTATTCTGTGGAATCTTGGTATTTATCGCAGGTACGCTTATGGTGGCACTTGCCAGTGAAGAAAATATTTTTCTAATGGGGCGCGTGGTGCAAGGCTTGGGTGGGGGCGTTGGAGTATCAGTATCGCGGGGATTGTCACGTCAAATATTTAGTGAAAAGCAGCTAAATACCTCCCTTTCGCTTATTAATATTGCCTTCGCTATCGCGCCAGCAATATCGCCATTAGTGGGTACATTAATCGGCGAATCTTTAGGTACTTCGGCTATTTTTTACTTCGTGTTTGCAATGGGCTTACTTGCCTTACTATTGCTTTTTTCAGTCTCGAATACGCTTAGTCACTTTACGCCGCCAGTATCTCACAATGTCCTGAGTAATACGTTAGAACTCATTAAAAGCACGATTGTGAAGCTTGTCTCTGTGGGTATGGCTAGTGGGCTTTTGTATGGCATTGTGTTTTGCTTTATTACTATTGCACCTTCTATGGTAATGCAGCAGTATGGGCTTTCCAAAACCCTGTTCTCGGTTTACTCACTGTTAGCCACTTTGTCTTTCGTTGTGGGCAGCGTATTAAATATTCGGCTGACATCTTTGTCGCCTTTGCAAAAATTCAGAGGTTCTAGTTTCTGTTTAGCGGCATTTTCCGTGCTTTTCGCATTGACCGTCTTCTTAAATATAGGGAGTGGGTTAGTCATTATTTTAGCCTACTGCTATATCATGTTCTTTTTCATTGGTATCGCTATGCCCTGTAGCGTAACCATTATGCTGGGCTATTCTGAAACCTCTGCCGGTTTTTTAGCAGCATTGACTGGCTTTTTTCATCTGACCGGGGCTGCCATAGGCGCTTACTCAGTGACATTGCTTACGCTAGAGCCTACCGATACTTTTAGTTTAGCGACTTGTGCGTTAAGCATGGCGAGTACCGCCATTTGCATTACTTTGAAACAGCACTAACGGCTCACCCTTCCGTCGTGTCAGTGCAATCACATGTTAAAAAGATACTGGCAATAACCAATAAATAAAAACTTCTTGTACTAACCTGTTTGGTTTCTCATAACTTATCCCCATTATGAAAAAGCTTCCAAAAGTGGTTGGAAGTTTTTTGTTAAAAGGACATTAGAAACAATGAAACGTACTATTCTCGCCAGTATCTTTGGCGCACTATCTTTAAATGCATTCGCAGCTTCGCCTTCATATGACTTCGTTAAAGCTGGGTATGTACAAGCAGATATTGAAGACGCAGGCGACTTCGAGCCAAATGGTTTTCAAATTCAAGGCTTTAAATCACTAAACGAAAACGTCTATCTTACAGGCCGTTATGGTCAGCTAAGCGAAGACGTGTCGGGTGGTGATATTGATTTAGATTACGTGTCTGCGGGTATCGGCTACCGTTACGGTCTTACGCAAAATACCGACTTTTTTGGTGAAGTTACTTATGAGTATGTAGATGTTGACCTAGATTCTAACTTTATTTCTGGTGAAGCTGACGACAACGGCTATGGCATTACTGCTGGTGTTCGCTCAATGCTTTCAGAACAGTTTGAACTGCGTGGTGCTATTCGCTACATCGATATCGAAGAAGATGATACTGCTTTTGAAATTGGTGCAGACTATTTCTTTACGCCGCAATTTTCATTCGGCGCGACTTATGTCATCGCTGATGATGTAGACTTACTCGGAGTATCAGCACGCTACACTTTCTAATCTGCTAAAGATAAGAAAGCGTAATAACATTAAGCCACGTTTTAGGACGTGGCTTTTTTAATCTTGCACTATCTCTACCCCTCACCGATGAGCTAACACTAGATAGTTCTGCTAGTACAAGCAGTACACAGACGTCATCATTTTTTTCTCGGCCTTAAGGCCTTGTATGCTCATGCGCTGTCGACAACGCCTTAGCCGCCCCTTCTTGCTCCATATTTAGCGCAGTAATTGGGAACGGTATTACGATCCCCTCTTCATCAAACCGCTTTTTTAGCATTTTTATAAACGCACTTTTTATAAAGAAACGATTAAAGTACTCTCGGGTTCTTAGCATTATGGTTAGGTTAATGCTGGAATTATCAAAGGTATGAAAAATAACGAAGGGTTGATAGGTTTTCACACCGTATTCATGCTCCTTTAAAATGGTGTTTGCCACCTCTAAACAAACCTTTTCTACATGCTCTAGGTCAGAACTATAGTGAACCCCTACATCTACTGGAACCGAAAGTTCGCGCTCAGGATAGTAGTAGTTAATCAGCTTTGAATTAGAAAGCTTACTGTTTGGCATAATAACGATGTTATTAGGCAGCATTCTAACCCACGTAGAACGCCACCCTATTTTCTCAACAAAGCCTTGCTCCCCAGAATCCAGTTCAATAAAGTCACCAATGCGGATGGGCTTATCCATTACTAACTGAATGCCTGAAAAGAAATTTTCAAGTGTGGGCTGTAGAGCTAGCGCTACTGCAAGTGACGTAATACCTAATGAAGCAACGATGGGCGTTATTGATACCCCCATTGTACTCAAAATAATTAAAATGGCGAGTACCGCAAACACTGCTCTTACTGCACCACCAGCTATAGCGCTGGTGTTTTTCACAATAGTTGACTGGTCGCGATAGCGTTTTAACGAAAAGGTAACGAAACGCTCAAAGAACAAAACCAGCGTAATAATGAGCCCCGCTTCTATAGCAACCGTTAACGCGTTTATTGCCCCCTCTCCAGCTTGAAACACTGAAACAATGCTTCTAGCTAATAGCAGAAAAATAACCAGAATCAGTAAGTTCAGCGGAGCATTTAGCGATAGCACTAGCACGCGATAAATATCAGACATGCTGCTGCTTTCCGAACGCGCCTTGGCTTTCAAGCGCACCAATATAAGGCGTTTAATGATGAAAAGCACAATAACAACCCCGACTAATCCGGCTATTGCTAGTACCTGCTTGTTTTCAAGAAGTTGAGTGCTATCCACGGCTGACGATGCTCCTGCGCAAAAAGTATGGTGCTTCTAATATTAGCTATACGTTAGTACGGGAAAGAAGACGCAAAAGATGCACCAATTGTTGTTAGGAATGTGCAGCAAGCTTTTGTTGATATTCGTTAGAGAGCCATCGATAAGCTTCTTCACTATCAGTAAAAAATAAGTAGTCCAATGAAGTAAGCTCAGGGATCCGTTGGTGCATGATTCCACGTATCACTGCCCCTTTGTATACATAGGCTTTTGCAACGAGGCCCATCTCGGGAAGACGAGTAAGGCAAAAGGCTTTCCCTTCAACCCCATAACTAATTCGAAAAGTTCTTCTCGATAGCTTTCGGCGCTACTTTCATTAAAGATGCCATAAAGCTTAGTTGTAATAATCCCATTTGCGTGAGATATCGAAGCTTTGCTTAAGTTCTTTGACATATCCAACGTTTGTTTTTCTAAACCTTATTAAAGGATAGCTGAAAAAATAACGTTGGCATTGAATTCTCAAAACTCTCACTAAGATTCACCTAAAATTACTACTCTTTTAGTGCTAGCAGCCTGTCGTTACCTGGAAAGCGTGTAAGTGCTTGTTTAAGCACCTCGTTCGCTGACTCAAGCCTATTGCCTTTACGAAGCGCAATAACATAGTTGTGCACATACGCTTGTTGATGTTGGCCCACGTCATACCCTTGTTCAAACCAAGTTATCGCCAGTTTGTTGTTACCTTCAATGTCAGGATTTTCGAGATAATAATTGGCAATCAGAAAGTAGCTTAACCAATAGGAAGGCCAAGTCTGAGAAGCGGTTTTTAAAAACGCTAATGAACGCGCTTCATCTCCCACTTTAAGCATGTCGTAAGCCGCACTCTGTGGAATGAGCAGTTGATTCGAGACGCCTATTTGACGCCTCATACCAAACAGAGTTAAGTTTCAGGTGCAATTTCTGATAAAAACACGCTATAAAATACATTATCGGGGTTATTACTTTCTTTAGCGTTTGGGTGAAATGCGCATCAAGCAGAGTTTCATATATTGGGTATTGGTAGCGACTATCTGTTGTATTAGCGGATGCAGTTCAGATAAGTTTATGCGTAAAAAAGTATCCACTTTGTCTTTGTCCAGTGCTTATGGCTATGGCTATTTGCCCGACTTAAGCCACTTCGACAACATACAACTGGTTGCTCGGTGCACATCGTACGAGCAGAGTACTACGCTAGATATCGCGCTTGCGCTCGATTGCTACATCACCTTGTTAAAAAGAGGCAGTCTTTCTAAAGCGCATCGTGCTGCAGGGATCGACGGGTACAACCTCGCAGTAAACAAGCTATTCCGTCTAAGACATACAACTGACAATTTAATTAAGGTTAACTACTCGGGCCCAAGCGAGCTCGATTTAGTTTCAGAGATAGAAGCCTTTGATGCTCGCCTCTCTCCTAAGGTATTTGGTGAACTTGGCAGTGCTGCAGTGGCTCGAATTAACAACCAAGCACAGAATGGCCGTAGTCTCGACCTCAACTATCCACTAGAAGGTATTTACTCGCCTTACTCCCTTCAAGTTGAGTCGGTTGCATTGAAAGGGCTTAGAATTCACATATCCTTACAAGCCCAACACGTCGATGTGCCTACCGAAATACTTGTTGGAAACAACACATACATGCAAAGGTACTCCCCTGCTGCCGCTTACCTTTCACTTTTACAAAATGCCGACATCCACAATTTCAGCTGGCTGGGATTTACTAATGCACAAGACGCTGAAAAGAGAATGGGAGTCTTTAGTATTGGAGAGCTTTCTTCAGCCAAAACCCCGCTGATTATGATTCATGGCCTCAATTCAGACCCGCTAATTTGGCGCTATCTCACAATGGCTATTTTCAATGACGAAGAACTATCTCAACATTATCAGATATTGCACGTGTACTACCCGTCAGGCCCTCCCCCTTTCTATAACGCCATGCGAGTTCGCAAATTACTGAACAAGCTAAACCAGCGGATAGCGTCACCGGAAGGTGCTTCTTCATCTGCGGTATTGATAGGGCATAGTATGGGCGGAGTAATCGCAAAGCTGATTTCAACGCATTCAAATAATACGTTGTGGGATACTACTTTCACAGAGCCACCAAAAGCGCTAATCGCTGAAGGTGACGAAATGTTGCGAGATATATTTATATTTAATCCTGTGTACAAAGAGAATACAGTGTTTTTTCTCGACACTCCGCACCGAGGCTCAGAAATAGCCAATAGCTTCATAGGATCGTTAGGCTCTTCACTCATCACACTCCCTTTTAGTTTTAAAGCGCTATTTAAAAACTTTATCGACAAAGTAGGCGTGAGCAGATTAACCGCGGCTATGCTTCCATTCTTACAAAACTATGGGCCTGATAGCGTCCAAGTGTTACGCCCTAATCACCCGCTGATGACAGCGTTAGCCGACATTCCTGTAGAAGGCGAGAGCTATTCTATTATTGGCTCTACCAGTACCTTGTATTGCCACTCAGAAACAGAATGCGCAGCCATTTCTGACTCTGTCGTCAGCTATAACAGCGCATATTTACCTGACGCAAAAGACACAACAATTGTTAATTCGTCGCATAACTCATTCAAAAGCCCTCAGGCAATCGAGTTTATACTTGATAAGCTTAGCCAAAAGCACATCAGCGCGAAGACTGTTCAAAATTCCCTCGACATGAAGCCCTCAATTCCTTATAGTGCGCGCGCTTTTATATATTAGTGAAGTGACAACCGCTTTCACTGCTATCTCTTCTCATCGTTTTACCCCTGGATACCTGTTTTGATTACCACCGCAAATATCACAATGCAGTTTGGCTCTAAGCCATTATTTGAAAATATTTCTGCCAAGTTCGGCAACGGCAACCGATATGGCTTGATTGGCGCAAACGGTTGCGGCAAGTCTACCTTTATGAAAATTCTAAGCGGTAAACTTACCCCATCGTCGGGCAACGTTTCTATGGCGCCAGGCACAAAGCTAGGCATCTTAAGTCAGGACCAATTTGCATTTGAAGAGTTTAGCGTAGTCGATACCGTTATCATGGGTGACCGCGAGCTATGGGAAGTAAAACAAGAGCGAGATGCCATTTACAGCAAAGCCGAAATGAGCGAAGAAGACGGCATGCGCGTGGCAGACTTAGAAACCCAATTCGCCGAAATGGACGGCTACACCGCTGAAGCTCGCGCAGGTGAAATCCTTACATCTGCAGGCATTGATGAAGACTATCACTTCGGCTTAATGAAAGAAGTGGCTCCTGGCAAAAAAGTTCGAGTACTTTTAGCCCAAGCCCTATTTGCCGAGCCTGATATTCTGCTTTTAGATGAACCAACCAACAACTTGGATATTTACACCATTAGCTGGTTAGCAGACGAACTTAATAAGCGTAAGTCGACCATGCTCATTATTTCGCACGACAGACACTTCCTTAACTCTGTATGCACGCACATGGCTGATATCGACTACGGTGAACTGCGCGTTTACCCCGGTAACTACGACGACTACATTCAAGCCGCCATGCTTGTTCAAGAACAGCTTCATGCAGAGAATGCTAAGAAGTCAGCGGAAATTGAAGAGCTACAGAGCTTTGTAGCGCGATTCTCTGCCAACGCATCGAAAGCAAAACAAGCTACCTCGCGTGCACGCCGTCTTGAGAAAATTGAATTAGCTGAAGTAAAAGCATCTAGCCGTCGTAAGCCTTATATTGTGTTTAAGCAGCACAAGAAGCTTCACCGCCTTGCAATCACTCTTGAAGACTTAGGCCATAGCTATCCAGACCTTCCGTTATTCGACAACGCAAACTTGTTATTAGAGGCGGGGCAACGCCTGGCGATTATTGGTGAGAACGGCGCAGGCAAAACTACGCTTTTAAAGTGTTTAGTTAATGACATTGAACCTACCGCTGGTAGCTATAAGTGGGCTGAAAATGCCGCAATCGGCTACATTCCACAAGACAATGCTAAATACTTTGCTGAAGATATCACTATGTTTGAGTGGATGAGCCAATGGCGTAGTCCTAAACACGATGACCTTCAGATTAAGGGCATGTTAGGCCGATTATTGTTTACATCTGATGATTTCAATAAGCGTGTGCAGGTATGTTCAGGTGGTGAGAAAAACCGCTTATTGTTTGGAAAGCTTATGCTTCAAGACATCAACGTATTGGTAATGGATGAACCAACCAACCACATGGACATGGAATCGATTGAAGCCTTGAACAATGCCCTGTATAAATTTGACGGCACTGTGATTTTCGTTAGTCATGACCGCGAGTTTGTTTCATCACTGGCCACACAGATCATTGAAATAAAAGATAAAAAGCTGAATCACTTCGATGGAAACTACGAAGAGTTTTTGGCGCATAAAGAAGGCGCATAAAGAATTTCGAACACGCCGCCAGCGTTGCTTTCATACCTCTAAAGTTTTGATGATAAACCTAAAAAAACGGGCGCTTAATTGAGCGCCCGTTTTTTGTTTTTTGCCACTTACTGACTAGATAAATACTTGGCTACCGTTTCAGCCAAATGGTCGATGTAACTGATGATTGAATTTTTGATAGGCGCTAGTTCTTTTTCTGTAGCTTCATCAAAGTCTTCAGGAGGAACAAACTCTTCAAGACGTACATTCTTCATGGCGTCATCTTGTAATTCTTCAAACAATGGTTGCGTCGCAATGTCTACCGGCTTATCTAAGCTTTCAATACTGAAATCAAAACTTGCAGAAGCGATATAAGAATCGGTTCCCAAGAAGCTTCGAGTAAATAGACCAACCCCTTTGCTTTCATGTTCCGAGCAGCCATATGTGCCGCATTCGGTGATGGCGACTGTTGGAGCCTCTTGAACAATAATAATTTTTGTAACGCCGTCGGCTAACAGCGACTTTCGAAGTGCATTTTGGTTTTCGTTGAAAGACCAACGACCATTCTGCTGCACCACGAAATCGAGTTGCCATGCTCCTTTGACTTTGGGTGACACGTCAACGACTTCAAAGCGGCTTGATTGCTCTATTGCCGTTTTAAGTTCAGTGAAAAGCGTAGATGCTATTTGCCAGTCGTATGCATACTCTTTCGTGAAGTTATTAAACTTAGTCGTACCAATATGGGTATGCGATGGGAACTCATTAGCATTGATGAACACCCCTACTTTCTGCTTGGGTAATTCTGTCGGTTTGTTAGCAGTTTCGGCCGTGTTTTCGCTTTCTTGCCCCGAAGCATCAACACCTTACTTAAACGCTTCGCTGTCTGTTTTAGCCACTGAACTTGTTGTTTCGACATTCGATTCGGTAGGCATATTTTCACTTGAGTCCATACCTTTTTGCGTTACACATCCTGCCGCAAGCATTGATACGGCGACCAGCGCACCAAGCTTTGTCACGAATTTCATGTCACTTCCTTATTTAAAAACCACCTAGCTTAATACTAAATTAATACTATTCTGGTTTTGCATAAAATGGCGCTTAAGGTAATACAACCTTACTTCCCCTATCTACAAGTGGTCGTGGCGAACTTATATTACGCTCAATTTCCGTGAGAGCTGCAGTACCACTTACTATTCAACTTTCAATATTGCGTTAAATCTCACTGTAATAAACATTCCTCATACTGAGTTAAGGTCAGGAAAATTTCCATTGCGTAAATCGCCTGCATATCACTTTACAAATCGGGGAGCTCAGTGCTGTTATCTCATAGTAAGCAATTCTTGTTTGTACATATTGCAAAAACCGGTGGAACCAGTGTTCGTGCCGCTCTGAGTAAATATCGGTGGGGCCATCGTTATTCTGTACCTCAGTTTATTTGCAATAAAATGAGCCAATTGACTGAACACAAAATTGGAAGCCGTTTTCCTAGACACTCACGCATTATTGCTGCAAAAGAAATGTTGCCCGAAGCGTACTTTAATCAGCTATTTAAGTTTGCGGTGGTACGAAATCCTTGGGATTTACAGGTAAGCTCTTATCATCACATTAAACGAGAGCGTCCTGCTGTCATGCAAGGCTACAATGATTTTGAAAGCTTTATGAAATGGAAGTTTGATGATTCGCGCCCTTATCAGTACCACATAAACACATCGCTTCAGCTACAAACGGATTACCTTATCGACCTTCATGGGCAGTTGCTTACTGATTTTATCGGGCGTTATGAGCAATTAGACAGCGATTTTGAGCACATTTGCAATAGGTTGGCACTAACCAATATAGCGCTACCTCACAGACGAAAAGCAACCAACAGAGATGATTACCGCCGTTACTATAATAGTGCGTTAATTGATCTAGTCTCCACCCACTTCGAGAAAGATATCGCCCTTTTAAATTACACATTTGAATAGGTAAGCGTAGAAAGCCCCCTCAATATTGATCGAACCGGAAGCTTAGGCTATATTGTGATAAAAAAGGAAATTTATTGATGACTCTACTAAAGTGTTTAGGCGCAGCTAGCCTGTCAACATTACTCGCATTCTCTTCCACCGTCACTGCACAACAACCAATGGTGTCACAACAACCCCAAGGCTGGATGTGGGGTTTTGGTGTCGCCGCATCCCAAGATGTGTATACCGATTTTGATAACCGCATTGTGCCTATTCCTATCGTTGGCTACACCGGTGAAAAGCTTCGGGTTTACGGGCCATTCATAGGCTACGAATTATTTAGAGAAAAGGGCTTCACCCTTGATGCCCAGCTTGTGCCGGTATTTGCAGGTTACGAAGAAGATGACAGCGCTGTGTTCACCGGTATGGAAGACAGAGACTTCAGCTACGCAGCTGGCGTTGGGCTCAACTATAATACGGGCAGTTGGGTGTATTCACTGTCAACCAACGCGGATATTCTTGGTAAGTTCGACGGTTATCAGACATCTGCTCGAATAGGTAAACAGTTTAGAGTAGATAACTTCATGATTGAGCCATCGGTAGGCGTTACCTATCAAGATAGCAACTATGTTGACTATTACTACGGTGTGCGCCCCGAAGAAACCACCACATTTAGAAGTGCTTATAACGGCGATAGCGCATTGAATACCGAGATACGCGTCGCGGTTTCCACCCGCCAATTTTTGGGCGGTATGACTCGCTTAGAGGTAGGCGCCACATTCTTTGACAATAGTATTAGCGATAGTCCGCTTACCGACGATGACACTGCATTAAGTGCCATGCTGGTTTACACGCGTTTTTTCTAATAGTTTAAGTGAAAGATATGCCCAAACTCGCAAAAGCGAAGCTTTGCCGTTAAACATATCGTGCGCAAAAGTGGCGGAAACCAATTGGGACCAATACTGGTAAAAAGCACAAAAAATGCCCTCGTATCAGAGGGCATTTTTGTTTTTCTGGTTTAGCATCTGCGTGAGCTTTCGCGCCTACGCGGGCTTCTTAAACGCAAGTGTTTCCCACAGGGGAACGGTAGATAAGCTATGCTTGTAACTGCCCGATGTTTCTTTAGTGCTGTACGACAAGTAAATCAGCGTTTTTGAGTCAGCATCATAAATTCGTCGAAGCTTCATATTCTTAAAAAATACACTTTTTGATTTTTTAAAAATCACTTCACCAGAATCTGACTTATCGATAGCGTCTAGCATCTCGGCAGTGATGGGGCCGGTTTGCCTACACGCAATAGAACTGTCTGACGGGTCCGACAAATCTAAGTTCGCTTCAATACTTGAAATATGGCAGGTAACGCCAGTGACAGCAGGGTCTTGAAGCGCATCAATTTTAATGTCTTTTGTGGTGAAAAGACCAAGAGACACATCGCCCACTTCGCTGTCGCTACAGCCTGCCAACGTAAACACCGACGCGGCGAATAAACCCAACATAGTGCTTTTAACAAAAGTGCCGCTCTTTAAAGTGCCTTTCATAGAAGTACGAGCCTCGTTTGAACTTAACCAACGTCCATTTGTTTTCATATCATTCCCACCTCTACTCTATTTATGATCCTTATTTGTTTACTCGAAATACCGAGCCTGTGATCATTTTAGCCTAACAGGTTTAACTGTGTTTTATCCATAAGGTCGTGCTGCTTAATAAGTTGCTTTGCCTTTTCAATGTCTGGCGCAAAATAACGGTCTTTGTCGTAAAACGGCACTTGGTCTCTTAGTAGCTGCATCAGCACCTGCAGCTTTTCGCTTGTTTTAAACGGCTTCCTAAAATCTAACCCTTGGCAGGCCGCTAACCACTCAATGGCCAATATACCTGCCACGTTATCGAAAATATCTCGTAAACGCCTCGCGGCGAAGGTAGCCATAGACACGTGGTCTTCTTGGTTCGCCGACGTAGGTAAGGAATCGATGGATGCTGGATGCGCTAGAGTTTTATTTTCACTAGCAAGTGCCGCACAGGTCACCTGCGCAATCATAAACCCTGAGTTGACCCCACCATTTTCAACCAGAAATGGTGGCAAACCACTTAAATGAGTATCAATCATTAGCGACATTCTACGCTCCGATAGTGCGCCAATTTCGGATAGTGCAATAGCCAGCATATCTGCCGCCATTGCCACGGTTTCCGCATGAAAGTTTCCGCCAGATAGAATATCGCCAGTTGGCGTATCAGCGTCATCATTATTTTCAACAAAAACCAACGGGTTGTCACTTACCCCATTGGCCTCAACCACCAAAATGTCTTGGGCATAGCGCATTTGTTGTAAACACGCTCCCATCACCTGTGGCTGACATCGTAGAGAGTACGGATCTTGTACTTTTTCGCACCGTTGATGTGAGTTGCCAATCTCCGACGTATCTAACAGTTCTCTGAAAGCTGCCGCTATATCGCACTGGCTTTTGTGGCCGCGCACTTCGTGGATCCGCGCGTCGAAAGGCACGCGAGAACCTAACGCGGCCTCAACAGTAAGCGCACCAATACCAATAGCACTATGAAGCGCATTTTCAGTATAAAACAGCCCCTGAAGTGCGAACGCTGTCGAGGCTTGCGTGCCATTTAATAGCGCTAGACCTTCTTTTGGTGCAAGCGCAATTGGCTGCATACCTGCTATTTCAAGGGCTTGGGCCGCACTAATTCTCTCTCCCTTATAAAAAGCTTCCCCTTCCCCTAACAGCACCACACTCATGTGTGCTAAAGGCGCTAAGTCGCCGCTGGCGCCTACCGAGCCTTTTTCAGGAATGGCGGGGTAAACCTGAGCGTTAAACATGGTAATGAGCGCTTCTATCACGCTTAAACGGATTCCCGAATAACCGCGGGCCAGCGAGTTAATTTTTAACAGCATGAGCAGGCGCACAGTATCTTCTTGCATAAAGTCGCCCGTACCTGCCGCGTGCGATAACACAATACTGCGCTGTAATAACTCTAACTCGTCAACATTAATACGGGTATTAGCCAATAACCCAAAGCCGGTATTGATACCGTACACGGTTCGATTTTCTTCTATAACGTTAAGCACTACTTGCTCGGCGGCGTTTATAGCGGGTACTGCGCTTTCATCTAACGATAAATGAACGTGGCTTCGATGTACTTCCCGTAACTGATCTAACGTCAATGTACCTGGCACAAGATTAAGCTGCTTAACACCACCGTTTTCACTAAAAAAAGACGTCTGGGACATGATTACGCCTCCCCGTCTAGTTTTTGGTTTGAGCTATCATGGTGTGAGCTATAATTTGAGCCTTCATTGCCAACCCCTTGATTATTAGCCACAGAATTTACCATAGGAAGGTCAAGGTCGTGTTTGGCGGCACAGTCTTTTGCAATATCGTAGCCTGCATCTGCATGACGCATTACGCCTGTTGCTGGGTCGTTATGAAGAACCCGAGCAATACGCTCAGCCGCTTCGTCCGTGCCATCACAAACAATCACTACACCCGAGTGTTGGCTAAAGCCCATTCCTACACCGCCACCATGATGAAGGCTTACCCAGGTTGCGCCACCCGCTGTGTTCAATAGCGCGTTCAGTAATGGCCAGTCCGAAACCGCATCTGAACCATCAAGCATGGCCTCAGTTTCTCTATTAGGTGAAGCTACCGAACCAGAGTCGAGATGATCCCGTCCAATCACCACTGGCGCGCTTAGCTCGCCACTGCGAACCATTTCATTGAAGGCGAGCCCCAGCTTTTGTCTTTCTCCCAGCCCCACCCAGCAAATACGCGCGGGCAGGCCCTGAAACTGGATACGTTCTTTAGCCATATCTAGCCAATTATGTAGATGAGGGTTGTCGGGTATAAGCTCTTTAACTTTAGCGTCCGTTTTATAAATATCTTCAGGGTCGCCAGATAAAGCTGCCCACCTAAAGGGGCCAATGCCTTGACAGAACAACGGTCGAATATAAGCTGGGACAAACCCTGGAAAATCAAAAGCATGTTCAATGCCTTCTTCCAGCGCCATCTGCCTAATATTGTTGCCATAATCAAGAGTAGCAGCGCCGGCTTTTTGAAAACCCAACATAGCTTTTACTTGCAATGCCATCGACTGCTTTGCTTTTTTAACTACACCCATCTCATCCTTTTTACGCTGCGCCTCTGCTTGATCCAGCGTCCAACCTACAGGCAAATATCCGTTTAGCGGGTCATGCGCACTGGTTTGATCGGTTACCACATCAGGAATGATCCCTTTTTCTAGCATATCGGGAAATACTTCAGCAGCATTGCCGAGCAAGCCAATTGATACTGGTTTACCTTCTTGCTTGGCTTCATCTAGGAGCTGCATGGCTTCTTCTAACGAATGCGCTTTTTTGTCCAAATAGCCCGTGCGAATTCTAAAATCTATGCGAGTTTCATCTACCTCAACAGCTACCATTGAAAAGCCAGCCATGGTTGCAGCTAAAGGCTGTGCGCCGCCCATACCGCCCAAGCCACCAGTCAAAATCCAGCGCCCTTCAGCGCAGCCCTCAAAGTGGGTTTTGGCCACGCTCACAAAGGTTTCATACGTGCCTTGCACAATGCCTTGAGAGCCGATGTATATCCACGACCCTGCGGTCATTTGCCCGTACATCATCAAACCTTCTTTATCCAGAGCGTTAAAGTGGTCCCAATTAGCCCAGTGCGGTACGAGATTAGAGTTAGCAATTAACACACGAGGGGCATTTTCGTGAGTGGGAAATACCCCAACAGGTTTGCCTGATTGAACCAACAAAGTCTCATCAGTATTTAAGCGCTTGAGTACTTCTACAATTTTATCGTAGGACGCCCAGTCACGGGCTGCACGCCCAATGCCGCCGTACACCACTAAATTTTGCGGATGCTCAGCAACGTCTGGATCCAGGTTATTCATTAACATGCGCAGCGGCGCTTCGGTTTGCCAGCTCTTTGCATTTAGCGTACTGCCTCTTGGGGCACGAATTTCTCTTGTAGGGTCGAGGCGTTTCATAAACTTCTCCTAGGCATCTTTTTCTTTTGCTGAAATATTGTTGTTATAAGAAGCAGTAACTTTATAAAAAGCGCCTTGAGAATTAATGTCTTAGGCGCGTTTACACTTAAAACTCTAAGTGTCCTCCCAGTCGGTATCTACTGCCAGGGTGGAATAGCACAGCGTGGCTAACCACAGCGGCTGCGCCAGTTGCCTTCCCCATCCCACGTGAAAATGTCCGTCGAGTAATCTTTAAGCAAGGCTCTTTCGGCTTTATCAGTAACGCTTGTGCAATATCTTTTTCAACAATTACAGCTTCTACGCTATGATCCGCCTGAGAGAGGGGCGCGACTTGGTTTAGATAAAAGTTTGCGGTTTGCGCTTTGAAATCTTTATCTAGGTAGTCGTTAATCCAAGCTGGGTTGACCCAACGGTCTTCATACTGAACAGGCAAGTTATTTTCGCAATGCACAATAATGCTGTGAAATACAGGTCCCCCAACATCAACCGCTAGACGCTGCGAAATAACATCACTGGCGGGAGCAGTTTCCAGAACCAATATCTCGTTAGTGTATCTATGCCCCCGCTGCTCTATTTCATCGCGAATGCTTTTAATTTCAAGCATTGAGCTCATAGGGCGACTATCTGACACAAACGTGCCAATCCCTTGGCTTCGCATTAAAATGCCCTCGTCCACCATTTCACTTAACGCTCTTCGCGCAGTCATTCGGCTTACACTATGCTGCTGGGCAAGTTGGTTTTCTGAAGGTACTTGAGTACCTGGCTTCATTTCACCGTTTTCAATGGCATCCAAAATTGCAGTTTTAATTACCCTGTATCTAGGTTGCATATCGTGGGTTCACAACTAAATTGTTAATAATATGCTAACAGCATACTTGTATATACAAGTATGCACAAGTACACTGATTTTAAAAATCTTCACCTCTTATGAGTGAAGGCTTTGAACAGAAGTAGGTATAAAGTTAGATAAAAGATGGCGTAGAGTGGAGCACATTATGGAATATCAGTACGACACGCTTATTTACAACGTTCGCATTGCGTCTATGCAAGACAACGAGTTGCCTTATGGTGAATTACCGCCACATGCCATTGCCATAAAAGACGGGAAAATTGCTGCGTTACTTCCTTGCGATGACTCACTAGACGACGTGTTTAAACAGGCCAAAAGCGTAATAGATGCCACTACCCTAATTCCGCAAAATGAAGGTGGGACGCTCAAACACCCGTGGCTATTGCCTGGCTTCATCGATTGTCATACGCATCTAGTGTATGGCGGCAATCGCGCCGAAGAATTTGAAATGCGATTGCAGGGCGCAAGTTATGTAGACATTG
>JAXHTT010000061.1:0-21059 GCA_034190055.1 Pseudomonadota bacterium
ATTCCATAGTAAATCAACCGGCATTTTAAGAATGTTGTGAATAAGCTCGTTAGGCGTCATTGTTAATTGGCGCGTTCCTAACCACTTTTTCATTTCAGGTGTCAGCTTGATTGACTTAGAGGCACGGCTGAATACGCCACCACCTTTAGAAATCAGTTTGCTATCGTAGTCTTCCCAGCTAAGGCTTGGGTTTTCAAATAAACGTTGGCGCTCTTTGTAACTTGCTGCCGCATCTGGGCTTGGGTCGAAGAAAATATGTAAATGGTTAAATGCGGCAATTAAGCGCGTGTGCTTTGACAGCAGCATACCGTTACCAAATACGTCGCCTGCCATATCGCCAACGCCCACAGCGGTAAAGTCTGTTGTTTGGCAATCAATGCCAATTTCTCTAAAGTGGCGCTTAACTGATTCCCAACCGCCGCGCGCAGTAATACCCATTTTCTTATGGTCGTAACCAATACTACCGCCAGAGGCAAATGCATCGCCCAGCCAGAAGCCGAATTCTTCTGCAATGCCGTTGGCAATGTCAGAGAAGGTCGCGGTACCTTTGTCTGCAGCTACAACTAAATAAGGGTCGTCATCATCAAGGCGTACCACGTCTTTCGGCGGTACTATTTCGCCATTAACGATGTTATCGGTAATATCCAATAAGCTTGTTATGAAAGTTCGGTAACAGGCTTGCCCTTCTGCTTGAATAGCCGCACGGCCTTCACCAACTGGCAAGTTTTTACAAACAAACCCGCCTTTTGCACCAACAGGAACAATTACCGTATTCTTAACCTGCTGCGCTTTCACCAAGCCAAGTACTTCTGTTCTAAAGTCTTCCTGACGGTCAGACCAGCGCAGACCGCCACGAGCCACTTTACCGCCGCGAAGGTGCACGCCTTCAACGCGGGGGCTGTATACAAAGATTTCAAACTTAGGCAACGGAAGCGGCATTTCTGGAATAAGCTCTGGCATCATCTTAAATGACACGTAAGACTTTTCGTTACCTGCATCGTCTGGCTGATAGAAGTTGGTTCGTAGAGTTGCCGACATCATATCCAAATAACGGCGGATAATACGGTCGTCATCGAGGTTACTTACATTATCTAGCTGTGTCTTGATCGTCTCTAGTATTGCGTCTTCTTTTTTCTGGTTACGCTTTTTCTTGGGGTCAAAACGTTGGTCAAAGAAATCTACCAATAGACGGGCAATGTCTGGATAGTTAGACAGCGTATTTGCAATATAGTCTCGGCTAAATGAGCTGCCAGTTTGGCGCATGTATTTAGCGTAGGCGCGCAGAACCGTCACCTTTCGGCCTGTCATATTGGCGCCCAAAATCAGGCGATTAAACGCGTCATCTTCAAGGGTTTTATACCACACCTTCGCAAAAGCGTCCTGGAAAAGGGTTTGCGCCGCTTCCATATCAAAGTGCTGGCCGCTTTTGTGCAGCATGGTGAAGTCCATTACCCAATTTCGCTCACCTTCGCAACACGTGATTTTATAGGGGCTTTCGTCGATTACGCGTAACCCAAAGTTCTCCAGCATGGGGAGTACGTCAGACAAGTGAATGGGTTCTGCACGGTGGAAAAGCTTAAGCTTAACGACTTGGCTTTCAGCGTCTTCTTCTTGTGGGCGGTAGAACAACATATCTAAGGTGTGATTATCGTCAAGCATCTCTAGCTTGCCGATATCTACCAGCGCTGCGGATGGCAGGTTGTGCTCCATATAGCTACGAGAAAACGCATTGTTGTATTTGCGCTCAAGCGCCTTGCCAGATGCTTCGCCGTGAGCCGCTGAAATTGCTGACGCTAGTCTGTCGTTCCAGGTTTTGGTCAACTCAATAATGTTTTGCTCTATTTCCTTCACATCGAATTCCGCGTTGTTGTCGTTGACTCTAGCAATGTAATGCGTACGGGCATATACAGACTCTGAAAAGAAGGTGGTAAATTCGACTTCTTCAGTAGCGCCTAATGACGCTTTAAGTAGCTCTTGAGTCTCTTTACGCAGCTGAGTGTTATAGCGCTCTCTTGGTACGAATACCATGCAAGAGAAGAAGCGGCCAAATGTATCTTTGCGAATAAACAGGCGAGATATACCACGCTCTTGCATTTGGAATATGCCCATCACGATTTGTGCGAGTTCTTCTGCTGGAGTTTGCAGTAATTCATCACGGGGGTAGGTTTCTATAATGTTCGCGAAAGCTTTGTATGCGTGTGTGCCTGGCTCGAAACCAGATAATTCACAAATACGCTTAATCTTTTCGCGTAAAATGGGTAGCTGGGTTACGCTATTGTTATAGAAGGATGCTGAATAAAGTCCTAGAAAGCGATGTTCACCTACAACCTGCCCGTCTTTGTTAAATACTTTCACGCCCACATAGTCCATATAGGCTGGACGGTGTACGCGAGCACGAGAATTTGTTTTAGTCAGTATCAACGGATTTTTGCTTAACGCTTCAGCTCTAGCTGAAGCAGGCAGTCTTGATAACAGACGTTCGCGGTCATTGATTGAGTTTTTAAGAAGGCCTAAGCTAGTTTCGTTTTTC
Organism: Pseudomonadota bacterium; assembly: GCA_034190055.1. Classification (GTDB taxonomy): domain Bacteria; phylum Pseudomonadota; class Gammaproteobacteria; order Enterobacterales; family Alteromonadaceae; genus Alteromonas. Next base: position 2,531 of record JAXHTT010000061.1, read on the forward strand.
GGTATCCATCTATGGTCGCCTTCAATTGCTTTAACCTCATAATAGCGATATCCCATCATGGTGAAGTTATGGTCGCCTAACCACTCAAGGTACGCCTTGGTCTGTTTTTTTGCATCTGCAGACACAGGCCAATTGTATTTCGCGTTATTCTTTATGACGTCTTGCAAAGTACTGGTCATGCCTTGCCAGTCTTCAACAGCTAAAGAGACTTCATCAACCACTGAATAAAGTTCTTTAGTTAATGCATCGATATCTTTTTTTGAAGTTTGTCTATCGATTTCGATGAAAATGACAGTCTCTTTTTTAGCGCCATCTAGGGTTTTTCCTGGCTCAGCAAAAGCTTCTAATTTGTTCCCTTTATCCCGCTTAACGCCAATGGGGCTATGAAGAAATAAATGTGCGGTAATGTTCAACCGATTAAGCAACATACGTACAGAGTCAACCAAGAAAGGCATGTCCGATACAATAATTTCCACTATTGTGTGGCTTGAGTGCCAGCCATGTTTCGCTATTTCAGGGTTGAAAACACGAATGTAGGGCGAAGCATATTCAAACTTTGCCAAACCATTCCATAAACTAAGTGTTGCACCATAAAGGTCGCTGTCGTTGCGATTTTCTAAATCATCGCTTGATATGTTTTTATACAACAGACGTCCGAATTGCTGCACAAGAGACTTCTGCTTGGTATCCACTTTTTTATCGATAAGCGCAAATACATTGTCTAGCAGTACTGAGTGTCGCTGTGAGGTGACTGTCATTTGTTAACCTTTTTTGAATGTCGTAATACCAATTCAACTTGGTATAAGTGTCGAGTACCTAACTATTTTCTCTAATAAATGACGCTAATGAAAGCCCATTTTTAACCTTATATTAACAGCATAGATAACTATGCAGAAAACACATAAAAAAAAGGGCCTAAAGGCCCTTTTTTATGCGTAGCTATGCAAAAATAATTTATGCATCAGGGTCATTCTTATTCCACCATAAGAACCTAGCTAAGGCGGGTAGTACAATTATTGCTCCAAGCATGTTCACAACGAACATAAATGTTAGCAATATACCCATATCCATTTGGAACTTAAGTGAAGAGAACACCCAGGTACTAACGCCTATTGCCAATGTGATACCGGTAAACAATACGGCACTGCCACGCTCTTTAAGGGCTGCAAAATATGCCTCTTGAACGGTTGCGCCCTTCTTCAGCATTAAGCTCTTAGTAGAGAGGATATAAATACCATAGTCCACGCCAATGCCCACGCCAAGTGCGATAACTGGCAATGTAGAAACGGTGAGGCCAATTTGCAGGTATGTCATTAGTGCTTGAGCCAGCACAGAAACAACATATAGCGGTATAACAACAACTAGGGTGGCACGAATAGACCTGAAGCTTATTAGGCATAGCGCAATAACAGCACCAAATACATAAAGCATCATTGGGTCTTGTGCTGCGCTAACTGCTTCGTTGGTAGCAGCCATTACGCCAACAGGACCAGAAGCAAGGCTAAACTTCATATCGTCAGTTTGGTATTCATCGCGGTACGCTTTAACTGCATCAACAACGCGAGAAATAGTTTCTGCCTTGTGATCTTCCATAAACAGGATTATCGGCATAACTGAACAATCGCCATTAAGGAGTCCTGACGAGGTAGGTACACGAGAAATAGCTTGAACTAACGTCTGTTGATTACGCGGTAGAACTTGCCATTTAACGTTACCTTCGTTGTAACCCGCATTAACAATTTTGGCTACTGACGCAAGGGAAACTGCAGACTGTACGCCTTGTACGTTTTCCATCTTCCACTGGAAGTCATCCATGGCTTTCATCACACTGTGCGACGTACAAGCTTCCGGCGTAGTCTCTACGAGAATAGAGATATAATCTACTGTGACTTCATACTTGTCAGTGATTAAAAAGGTGTCTTCGTTATAGCGAGAGGTCTCGTGAAGCGCAGGCGCGCCAGCGTGTAAATCCCCTATTTTCATTTTTTGTGCCTGGAAGTGACCGAGCACGAATAAAACAGCGGTGATGGTTAGGATCAAGGCAGCTGGCTTTTTACGTGAACACGCTGCGATGACTTCCCAAAATTTCGAGTTCGCGTTTTCCTTGCCCGCGAATTTCTCTACATACTTTTGGTCTAGCTTCAAAAAGCTCATTAAAACAGGAAGTAATAAGAGATTGGTAAGTATAATTACCGCAACACCCATACTTGCTGTTATTGCTAGTTCGCGAATAATACCGATATCGATGACCAGTAACGTCATGAAACCTACAGTATCAGATAGCAAGGCGATTCCGCCCGGCACTAAAAGGTTTCTAAACGCAGCCATAGACGCTCGTTTCGCACCGATACCTGTCACAGCCTGCTTTTCTACTGCATTAATCATTTGAACGCCGTGGCTAACACCAATGGCAAATACAAGAAAAGGTACCAAGATTGACATAGGGTCCATGCCAAAGCCAATTGAAGTCAAAAGCCCAAGCTGCCAAATAACGGCAATGATTGAACAAACCAATGGCAATACGGTAAGCATGAGACTTCGCGAGAAGAAGTACACCATGACAGCAGTAATCGCGATAGCGATGGCGAAGAATAGAAGTACATCTTTTGCGCCATCGGCTACATCGCCAATCATTTTCGCAAACCCAATAATATGGATAGATGTATTTTCGTTTTCATATTGGCCGCGGAGCTGTTTTTCAAGCTCTGCCGCTAACGCTAGAGTATCGAGCGGCTCACCGGTTTGAGGGTCAATATCTAGCAACTGTGCAGTAACCATTGCGCAGCTGTAGTCACTTGAAACCTGTCTTCCGACAATGTTCGCTTTCTCCACGTTCGCAGCTACGAGCTCTAGAGCCTCAGGACTTGAAGAGTCGAAGTCTGCAGGTATTACCGGGCCGCCTGCGAAACCGCCTTCTACGATTTCAGTAAAGCGTGTGGATGGAGAGAAAAGTGAGATTACTAACGAACGATTCACTCCATTAATGAAAAAAAGCTGGTCGTGAACATTCTTTAACGTATCGAAGAAGTTTTGATTGTAGATATTGTCGTTTTTATCACAAACAGATACCAAAATATTGTTAGCACCACCAAAATCTTGGCGATGCTCAATATAGGTTTTCATGTACTCGTGATTAAGCGGAATATTTTTTTCGAAACCTGCGTCTAGACGCATTTGCGAGGCTTGGTAACCAAGAAAAACCGTTGCAATGGCAAATAGAGCCACCACAATTTTGCGGTTCCCAAACACTAATTTTTCAAGAAAATGGGTCATTGTTTTTATACTGCCCTATTTTAAATTCAACGTTTTAATGCCATTTGCGGTAACGGCTATACTAATACCGTTAAATTCAGTAGCGTTTAAAATCGCGGCTTTATCTTTTATTTGTGACACGACAATGCCGTCGTCAGTTTGACAATCCGATGGGTTGGCATATGGGTCACGCATGCTGGTAGGAAGCGGGCGTTGTGCGCTTACCATCATGCCGTTATTACCTAAAGCATAAACCTGAGATTCTGATTCAATCAAAATTGAATTAAGGGTGCTTGTAGAGCAGGTTTGCACGTACTCCCATTCCCCTTGATTTCTGCTTACGAAAATATTCCCACGGAGTCCTACTGCAAGTACTGTATTTGCATCCAGCGGCTTAATATCGAAGAAAGAGCCGGTGTAATCGACATAATAGCGTTCCCAAGTCTCACCTTTATCGACACTTTTGGCCAAGAGTCCCGCCTCACCGGCAAGGTAAAGCGTATCACCGTCGAGAGTAACGCGGTTCAAGTGAGGTAAAATAGATTCTAGTTCTTGCTGATAAAACGCCTCGTCTTCCTTCCGAATTTCCTCAAGGTATTCTTGATCTAGTGGATCTAACAAGCTCGCGTGACGCTCTGCATTCCACGTCTTGCCGCCGTCTGTAGTGCGATAAAACAAGCCGTAAGCGCCTGCGGCAATACCATGCTGCTCGTCAAAGAATAATATATCTAAAAATGGGCGCTGAAGCTCAGGTTGATAGTTCTGTATTTCCCATGTTTCGCCTCTATCTGAAGAATGAAGAATGACAGCGTCGTGACCCACAGCCCATATTTTTTCGCCCATAACCGTAGTTGCGGTTAATGTTGACTGAGTTGGCACCGCTTTCTGATTGAAGTTTTTGCCATCTTCTGACACCAATACGTGACCGCGTTCACCGACAATAACGACAAATGAATCAGCGTTTATGTCCAAAAGAACAGATTGCTCAACCAAAGGTGCCATGAATGCTTCTTCGGCAAGTGCAGCTGTAGAGTAATTAACTGCGAATGTGGCGGCAATGCACGCTGCAATGGTTTTTTTCATAATTAACCATTCCCCCTATTTATAATTGTCTGCATACAAAAACGGCTGGCAATTGCCAACCGTTTGTTGTGTAAGGCGATTAGCGCATACCTTCTCGTCGTAACGCCTGAGGCGTGAATTCCACATCTCGAGGGCGTACGGTGAAGTCGTACATCTGCTCTTCATTGTCTAGACCAATAGCTAGATAACGACGAGAGTTTAAGTCGTAATACGCATCAAGCGTCGACCATTGTGTTGGAACTTCATAGTAGTTTACACCATAAGCTACACCAACACGGTACAATTCGCCACGATTATCATACATATCAGCAACTTGAATCTGCCAGCTATCTTCATCAATAAAGAATACGCGTTTTTGATAGATGTGACGGAAGCCTTCTTTTAAGGTTGCTTCAACAACCCAAACACGGTGTTTTTCCCAACGAGTTAAGTCTGGGTTAACGTGATTTGGCTTCAAAATATCCTCGTATGAAGCGCTGTCAGAATGTAGTGCATAGTTATTATATGCGACGAACATTTCCTGCTTACCAACAAGCTTCCAGTTATAACGGTTAGGAGAACCGTTAAACATATCAAAGTCATCCGTAGTACGCAGGCCGTCAGCAGCAGTTCCTGGCGTATCGTAAGCGATGTTAGGCGCTAGGCGAACACGACGCTGACCTGTGTTATACGTCCACGCTTTACGTGGCTCTTTAACCTGATCTACAGTTTCGTGAACAAGTAACGCCGTCCCTGCAAGGCGGGCTGGCTTAGTCACTTTTTGCTTAAACATAAACAAGATATTGTCTTCTGTTAGCTTTTCAGGCGTTGTATCTTCTTCGGCATATTTGATAAGTAACTGCTCATCAAAACCAATTACGTTGTAATCGCCACCGGTAGTAACCGCAGCCTGGCCACCGTTACGTTGAACCGCTTCACCGCGATAACGAAGAATATGGTTCCAAATCGCCTCAAGCCCGTTTTGTGGAATAGGAAACGGAATACCCAATGCTGCACCCTTAATTCCATTGCCATCGTCAAGAAGCTCAGCACGGGTTGCGTTTACCTTGGTGGCGTCATAGACAACCTGAGGGTTTGACGCAGAGCGACGAGTTGGGTAAACCGGCATACGGAATGTCTCTGGGTAAGCTTCGAAAAGCTTCTTCTGACCTTCAGATAAGAATTCTGCATACTCTTTATAGTTCTGTGCTGTTATTTCGAACAAAACCTTGTCTTCTGGATAAGGGTCTGGGTGGTGATCACCCACACTGTAACCAGCGGGAGCAGACGTAATACCGCCGGTCCAAGCAGGGATACTGCCATCTGCATTACCTGCCTTTTCTGCGCCCAGCGGCGTAAGTTCGTTACCTAATTTGTTTGCGTCTGCGTCAGACACTTTAGCCAAAGCACTTGTACCAGACAGAGCTAGTGACAAGGCCGCAGCGATAATTCCTACTTTTCTAATCATAAAAACCACTCTTAGATTGCGTATTTGATGTTAAATGAAATGAAGTCCCTATCGGCTAGTGCATTAGTTGTACCAATGCCGCCCCAGAATGCACTGTAAGACGCCGTTGCAGACCATTTGCTTAAATAGTCAAACGTGAAAGAAAGTGCAGCAGACTTAACATCTTCTGTGAAAAGGAATAATGGATCTGGTGTAGTACCTTCAACATCATGAGAGAAAGTTCCGCGCACGCGAAGGTTCATACCAGCGAATATTGAGTTGTAGTCAGCAACCGCCAATAAACGATAGCCCCATGCGTCGTCAGTCGCAAACGGGTTAGTCTCTGGGCCGTCTGAAAGACCAATATGTAGACCTTCGCGAGTGTTACCGTTAATAGGTTCTAGAGACGGTGTACGAGCAGTGCCTGGTGCATTTAAACGAACGACGTCTGGATCTGGCATGTCAACAACGTTCACATAACCGACTTCGCCTAGAAGTACAAAGTTGTCCGAGCCAAATTTCGGCCCAAATACGTGCGATGCGGTAAATTGCATCTGCCATGTGTCGGAGAAAATGAATCCTTCTGCCGTTTCACCTGGCCCTACAGCGCGACCAATGTTGTTTAGCTGTGATATACCTGCTAAATCAGGACGTAGTCCAGCATTTGCAAGCTGTTCTGGCATACCCATATAGAGCAGCTCTACATCATCGATTTGTAGCGGCTCGTCCACGCGGTAGGCGAATTCACCTGCGAAGGCCGTTGTGCCAATGTTGGTGTTGAAACTCATACCATAAAGTTTGATGTCTTCTGGGAAGAAGAATTCAGACTTTGTGAATGCGCCTAGCTCAGTTATGTTGTCACGAGTAACTTCATTCGCTGCGATAAACGCGAGGTCAGCACCAATTCCTTCTTGAGTGAAATCAGAGGTAACACCTGAAATCAATGGGCGTTGGCTGTGATAGTTTATGTGATAAAAACTAAACTCTGTTTCGTTAAAGTCTTCAGCAAACCACGTCAAACGAAGACCGTACTGACCTTGGTCATCTGCATCATTGCGAACTTCATCGCTAAATCCACGTACAGCAACTTGTGTTGGGTAAGCGAGATAAGCCTGAGATATATCGGCAGCATCAGCACCTGAACGCAACAAGTCACCGTACCCGTTTAGCGCTGTCAATAAATGATCAAGATCGATATCAGGGTTTCCGCTAAAGCCTAGCTGAATGTTTTGACGTTGGCCGCCCTCACCTGCAAAGTCGTTGCCAGCGAAGTAACTGCCTGATACAGGTAGCCAACTCTCTTGCCACTCATATTGATAATAGCCAGAAATACTCAACGTATCGGTTAAACCAAGTGAAGCGTAAACCATGCCCACCGGTAAGAAAACTTCACGAAGTTCGGCTCCTGGTGCTCGAGCTCGCGTTACATCAACAGGATTGGTGGTATTAATACCGTGCTGGATGAAGGTGCTTTCACCCCAACTGATTACTTGGCGGCCTACACGTAGCGTAAGTGGCTTGTCGCCAATCCACCAATCGCCATAGAAGAAAGCATCGTACAAACGAACGTCTGTACATAAAAGGTCTTCCGCCTCTGGATCTTGACACAGGTCGTATTGATTTCCTGTTATCGGGTTAGAGTATGGGCGGTCGCCATCCATCTGCTCGAAATCATAGAACCAGAAACCACGGGCGAAAAAGCCGTAGTCACCGAAGTTAATATCTAGTTCGTGTGTACCTGACACCTGCGTTGCAAATGCGTCGCCTGGGTCGTGAGCAAGGTTGCCAAGGTCACCGTTGGTTGAATATGCACCATCTGCTAAACCCCACACATCGCCGCTTGGGTACAAAGGGTTGAAAGCTGCGTGATAACCACTCCAGTCGAACTGAGGATGGTTACTGTTACCAATTAGGTCGTAATCTCTTGCCTCTGTTCGGATACTTGTAGCTAATGTAAATGTAGAATCTAAAGAAATACTTACATCACCTACTTGCCAATTTGCAGCATGTGCTGGTACTGCAGCAGCACCTAACAGTGAGAGAACTCCCGCTGCTACCGGTGATATCTTAAAAGCGCTAGGCCCATTTTTCATATTTTTATACTCCCAAGTCGATGTGACTTAATACGTGACATCATGACCAACCATAACGATTAACAAAATCATTACATCATTTTGCCATAACCGCAAGAACTAATCCTACCAGTTAACAAAATTTACAACATTAGTCGTATCAAATAGTTATTGTTGTATTGTGAGTATAAAAGGCATTTATAAACTTGCAGAAAAAATGCACAAGTTTTGCGCGGAATTAATTGATTTTCTGTTTTGCGGTATTTATCTGGGTTGAAGCGCGCTCTATATCCACTATTTAGGATAGAATCAGCGAGTCGTAGACAGCCTGCACTTTTCAGTGAAATTACCTTGGGGGAAGATTTGAAAGGCCCTACCTGAGCCTTTCAAAGGATTTGATTTTTTTATTAGCGTCTATGACCATTCTGAAACGACCTTTAATACCGTCCGATGTGACGAATTGGCGCAGCCGATTAGTCGGTACCTGAACACTAAGACCTGATTCACTCACCATGACCACATCTGGCATAGACGGTACATAAAGCACCTCACATTGTTGGTAAGGTGCGTTTATTGAAAAGTAAAAAACAGAGTCTGTTCCGTTAATGCTTTTCATAAGCAAGACTTTTACTTACTTTTTCAAACAAATCTTTGCTCAAACCCTTGTGGTTAAGCAAGCGGCCAAGCTGTTGCTTCATATGAACTTGGTGTTCACTTGCATAGCCCTGCCATTGCGTCAGTGGTGTTACAATACGGGCTGCAACTTGTGGGTTGACCGCATCGAGCTTAAGTAAGTAATCGGTGACGAACTTATAGCCACTGCCATCCACTGCGTGGAACTTTTCGCTGTTATAGAAAGCAAAGCTACCAATCACCGAGCGAACGCGATTTGGGTTACTCATCGCAAACTGCGGATGCTCACACAACATAGTGATAGTGGCAAAGATGTCGTCTCTATTTTGTGTAGCGTGAAGTGCGAACCATTTGTCCAAAACAAGCGGGTCGTGATTCCACGTTTCTTCAAATTGAGCCATTAAGCTATCGAAAGTGGAAGCGCTACAGTGCTGTGCGCTTCTTAGCGCTCCTAGTGTGTCAGTCATATTGTCAGCGGAGACAAACTGAGAAACTACAATGTGCTCATGCTGTGGTAACCGAGCTAAGTGTGCAAGCACGACGTTTTTGCAGCGACGTTCGTTGATAGCGCTTTGTGTATAGCTATAAGCTTTCTGTTCTATGCTGTTGAAAATATCTAACAATTCTTTCTCTAAGCCTCGAGCAAACTGGTCGCAAAACGCTTTTCTTGCTTTTGAAAGTGCGGAAACGTTTATGTTGCTTCGGCTTTGGCACAGGGTCTCAAACGAAGGGATTATTAAACATTCACCTAGCAGCTCAAGGTTGTTCTGCTCTTGGGCAATGGCTTGCTTGATACCGTTCCAAATATCGTTACTAATAGCAGAACCTGGCGACTCCTCCAATTGATTCACACAACGGTCGTACAATGTTTGCATTGCATCCCACCGGTTGAATGGATCCTTCGCGTGCTTAAAGATGGTAAGTAGAGACTCTGTGCCCAGTGCGTTTTCTACTTTCGCTGGCGCTGAGAAGTTACCCAATACTACAGGTGTTAGATGAGTAGTTTTGGCTTCTACAGTGAAACGCAAAGAATCATCTTTTAAAATGACCATGCCGTTTTGAATTAGCGACTCGTTATCTGTGTAGCTTTTCCCCTCATCATCAATAATCTCGATATTTACAGGAATATATAGAGGAAGCTTTTCTTTCTGCTCAGAGGTTGCAGGTGTGTGTTGTGACAATGTAAAGCTATGCTCAACAATGCCGTCATCATCAACCTCAGTGCTGTGTTCGACAGAAATCACTGGTGTACCAGATTGGCTGTACCAACGGGTAAACTGAGTCAAATCTAGATCAGTTGCCGACTGCATGGCTGAAATAAAATCGTCACACGTGACCGCTTGACCATCGTGCCTTCTGAAGTACTCATCCATACCCCGTCTGAACCCATCAGGACCAAGCAAGGTGTGGAACATTCGAATGACTTCTGCGCCCTTGTCATAAACTGTTACCGTGTAGAAGTTATTCATTTCAATCACTTCTTCAGGGCGAATTGGGTGACTCATTGCGCTGGCATCTTCAGCAAACTGATGCTCTCGCATTACGCGAACATGCTTTATACGGTTACTTAGCGCTGAGGTTATATCAGCACTAAACTGTTGGTCTCTAAAAACTGTAAGCCCTTCTTTTAAGCTTAGCTGAAACCAATCGCGACAAGTAACCCGGTTGCCCGTCCAATTGTGGAAATATTCGTGTGCAATAACAGACTCTACATTAAAAAAGTCATCGTCAGTCGCGCTTTTCTGGTCGGCTAGAACAAACTTACTGTTAAAGACATTCAAGCCTTTGTTTTCCATCGCCCCCATGTTGAAGAAGTCGACTGCAACAATCATGTAAATATCTAAATCGTACTCAAGCCCGAAGACATCTTCGTCCCATTTCATAGCTCGTTTTAGCGACTCTAATGCAAAAACGCCCTGGGACTTTTTGCCTTTATCGACATACAATTCTAACGCAACTTCTTTACCGCTTGTCGTTGTGTAGCTATCGGTTAGTAAATCAAAATCACCGGCAACCAACGCAAAAAGGTAACAAGGTTTAGGGTGCGGGTCATACCATTTCACAAAATGGGTGTTTTCATCGATAACCCCCTTGTCTACCGGGTTGCCATTTGCAAGCAACATTGGTACTGATTTATCTGCGACTACTGTTACCGTATAAACAGATAAGACATCTGGGCGGTCCATAAAATAGGTAATTCGACGGAAGCCTTCAGCTTCACACTGTGTACAATACGCACCGCCTGATAAATACAAGCCTTCAAGGGCTTTGTTTTGTTCGGGCGCGATGGTGTTTGTAATCTCTAGGACAAAATCATCGAGAGTCGTCGCTATACTTAACGATGTATCCGACACAGAATATTCGTCATCAGATAAAGCATTACCGTTAATACCAATAGCGTTAAGCGATAAGTTATCGCCATCGAGAACTAAAGGGCTCTCATGATCGCCATTACGAGTGACGGATAGTCTACTGACAACCTGAGTTTGCGTCGGATGCAGCGTTATGTGTAGGTCAACTGTCGCTATCGAAAAAGCGGGCGGTTGATAATCCGCCCGGCGCTTAGCTTGCACTGACATAGATCCTCCTAAAAGAAAGCCTACGTGGGTTTATTTGAAACGTTTGGTTAAACCGACTCTTTGCTATTAACTTCAACGTGCGGTGGTGTAATACGTAAAATCTTAATACCTAAGTACGCATACACGACAGCAAGGATCGGGTTTATTACGTTAAAGAACGCATAAAATACATAATCAAAGGGGTTCACCAATAAAACACTGTGCATGTAGGCACCACAGGTGTTCCAAGGAATGAGTGGTGATGTAAGTGTGCCGCCGTCTTCAAGACTGCGAGAAAGGTTAAGTTGGTCTAAACCTCGCTTTTTAAATTCCTCTTTGTACATGCGACCTGGCATGACAATAGAAATATACTGATCAGCCGTTACAAGGTTAGTTCCAAAACACGTAAGGATGGTTCGACTTACCATATCACCCGCTGACTTAGCGCCAATTAATATGGCAGATACAGCGCGTTTTAGCAGACCTACACGCTCAAGTACGGCTCCAAAAGACATAGCACAAATAATGAGCCAAATTGTATTTAGCATAGATGACATGCCGCCGCGAGACAGCAAGCTATTTAGATTTTCGTCTGGCGTAGAAAAGCTTACCCCATCAAATAGCGCCGTCCACACAACTTTTAGCGCCCCAACATTTGCAGAGTCTTCGCTACTCGCCATTGAAGTAACCACGTCCCACTGAAACACGACAGCCCAAATGCCGCCTAGCAAGGCGCCAATAAAAACCGCAGGGAAAGCCGGCATTTTCTTTATTGCTAAAGTAAGCAGAACAACTAGAGGAATAAGTAAATGCCAGCCCAAATCAAAAGAGTCATTAAGCAATAGCTGCATTTGCTCAATACGCTCTGCTTTAGCTTCACCTACTTCGCTAAAACCAAGAACAGTGAATAATATCAGGGCAATGACAAAGCTTGGAATGGTCGTCCACAGCATATAGCGGATATGTTCGAACAAATCAGTGCCAGCAACAGCAGGAGCTAAGTTAGTAGTCTCAGATAATGGAGAAATTTTATCGCCAAAGTACGCACCAGACACCACGGCGCCAGCCGTAATAGCTGCTGACATTTCCATACCCGCTGATACACCCATTAATGCCACACCTACCGTTGCCGCAGTAGTCCAAGAACTACCAATACTCATAGCAACTACCGCACAGATAAGACATGCAGCGGCGTAGAAAAACGAAGGGTTGAGTAGCTCTAAACCAAAATAAATGAGTGTAGGTACAGTGCCGGCGAGCATCCATGTACCTATCAGTGAGCCTACAGCTAACAAAATTAGGCAGGCACCCAGAGACATAGAAATACCGTCAACGATCCCCTTCTCTATCGTTTTCCAGCTATACCCATTTTTCATGCCGATAATAGCAGCTAGGCCCATTGCCAAAAGTAGTGCAATTTGGTTAGGGCCATAGGATGAATTATCCTTAAACAGGTAAACTGCACTTCCCATCATGACCACTAGCGCAACAATAGGAAGCATTGCATCGAGTAGTGACGGCGTCTTTATCTCTTTATTCGTCATTGTCGTTTTTAAAAACCTTTTTTATTGTATTTATAACGCGTTAAACGTGCTGCTTGCTGCAACTAATGGTGCTTTAGAACACTGAGCGATAGAACATTAGCGCTATGATAACTGGGCAAACAAAGCGCACATACCAAGGCCAGATTTTCCAGAAAATACTGTGCTCGGCATACTGATCACCTTGCTTGAGTTCTTCTAGTATTGCGTCTCTACGCCATACCCAACCGGCAAAAATGCATAACGCTAGCCCAAGAAGTGGCTGGCTGTACTCTGTAGTTATTGCGATTACTAGGCCAAACAAGGTTTCGAAATTCAAAATAATGACGCAGCTTAATAAAAAGATAATCGAAGCCATTAGCACAACTGCTTTTTTACGCTGTAGACCTTTGCTTTCCACCATAAAGGCAACCGGCACTTCTAACATCGAGATGGAAGAGGTTACCGCGGCGATAGCCATTAATGCGAAGAAGGTAAAGGCAACGAAAAGACCGACGGTACCTATGGTGTCAAAAAGAGCAGGCAGAACTTTAAATATTAGCGTGTCACCTTGAATTAACGCGCCTTCTGGCGTAAAGATTTCAACGCCGTTATTTAAAGCAACGTACATAGCAGGAATAATTAGCATCCCAGCAATTACGGCTACACCAATGTCGACTAACGCAACAGACGCGCCTATGCTTGGTAAATTCTCATTTTTACTAAGGTAGGAACCGTAAACAAGCATAGTGCCTACACCTAACGACATTGAGAAAAACGCCTGTCCCATTGCATTGATTAAAAGTTCTGGGTCTAACACACGGGTAAAGTCAGGTACCAAATATGCTGACCACCCCTCTACTGCTCCAGGTTGAAGGCTTACATAAACAATGAGCGCAAGGATAAGGATTACCAAAGTGGGCATGAGCCGAACTGACCATTTCTCAATGCCCGACTTAACACCGCCAACAACTATAAACGCAGTTAACCCCATGAATAAAAAGCAGAATATAACGTTACGCGTAACCGATGATGTGAGCAACCATTCGCTTGCACTGTTTAAACCTACCAGACTAACTGCAGACTCGGCGAAATAAACTAACATCCATCCACCCACGATAGCGTAGAAAGCGAGGATGAGAGAAACGGTAACACAGCCCCAAATACCAGTTAACCGGCCTGCAAAGTTCCCTGATATTTTACCCAAAGCATCAACCATATTTGAACGAGAGCTACGTCCAATTATAAGTTCAGCCATAAGGACCGGATAAGCGAGTACAAACGCTAGGAGCAAATAAACGAGTACAAACGCTGCGCCACCATTACTCGCTACTTTTGTGGGAAACCCCCAAATATTACCGAGTCCAACTGCTGAGCCTGCCGCTGCTAGCACGAACCCTATTCGAGAGGAAAATTCGCCTCTGATAGCCATGTTATTTCCCTTTATTATTGTTTTATTAGATTATTTATAGACACAAAAAAAGGGCTGGCCCTAGACCAGCCCTTTATTTTAATCGCTTAATTTCTTGTGATTGCGTAACGGCCTGTTTCAATCATATCGAAAGTGATGTTGGCTGCTTCATCCAAGAATGGATCTAATTCTTCCATATCTTCAGGTAGGTCGTCCAATGATGTGACGGTTTCCATCCCCATTCTCTGTAAACGTTCGTTAGCACGAGTAAGTGACTTTTCTTCTGCCTCTTTTTTCTCGGCTTCTCGTTCAGACTTCACTAAAGAGATGTAATCCTTGTCTTTGTTCTCTTTATACTCTTCAATATCATCGTAAATATAAGAAAACTCGGGGTTTTGAAGAATACGTTTATTGTGTTTGGCAGTTACCACGTCCAAAGCGGCGGTACCATCGGCAAACGTTGTGTAATTTGCTCGATTAATGCTGTCCCACGGTAACGCATTTTCTGCTTGAGCTTCGCCCCACTCTGATGGCTCTACAGCAGACGGGTATAGAATGTCAGGAATGACGCCTTTATGCTGAGTACTCCCGCCATCAATACGATAGAACTTCGCGATAGTAAACTGAACACTACCTAGTGGATTATCGTAAAGGTCGTAAATTTTGCCTAATCCGCGGTGCTGTTGCACTGTACCTTTACCAAAAGTTTGTTCACCAACAATGAGTGCGCGGTTATAGTCCTGCATGGCTGCTGCGAAAATTTCTGACGCAGATGCACTGTAGCGGTCCACTAATACCGTCAGTGGACCATCGTAGGCGACTTCACCGTCCGTATCACGGTTTACGCTTACTTTACTTTGACCATATCGAATTTGAACAACCGGGCCTTTTTCTATAAACAAACCGGTTAATAATGTGGCTTCAGTAAGCGAACCACCGCCGTTACCACGTAAATCAACGATTACGCCTTTTACGTTTTGTGCTTTCAAGCTCTCGATTTCTTTTGCAACATCCATACTAAGGTTGTTGTAAAAGCTAGGAATCGTGATAACACCTAACGGCTCACCAGCGTGTGGGCCGGTTTCAGGAACATATACTTCAGATTTTGCTGCGCGATCCTCAAGCTTTATTTTATCGCGAGTTAAACTAACCACCGAGGTAGTTTTAGACTCAGAGGCGCCTTTTTCAACTTGTAATCGAACAGTGCTTCCTTTCGGGCCTTTGATAAGCTCAACGACCTCGTCTAGTCGCCATCCAATGACGTCTACAAATTCTTCATCGTCTTGCGCTACGCCAACAATCTTATCTTCAGGCTTTATTGCGCCCGATTCATCTGCTGGCCCGCCTGGCACTACACTTTTTATAACTGTGTAATCATCTTCGCTTTGCAATACCGCACCGATACCTTCAAACGACAAGTTCATGTCCATTTGGAAACGTTCAGCATTTCGCGGAGATAAATAACTCGTGTGGGCTTCTATGGTGCGTGCAAAGGCATTCATTGCAGTTTGGAACACGTCTTCGCTTTTTGCTTGCTTTGTACGTTTAATTGCTCGCGTGTAACGTTTTGTAAGCAGCTCTTTCGCTTCATCCCAAGTTTTGTCTGCAAGTATCAAATTCAACGCATCATACTTAACCCGTTGACGCCAAACTTCATCAAGCTCAGCTTTACTTGCAGGCCAATCTGCATCTTCTCTATCGTAAAAGAATTTATCGCCTTCTTTTTCGAAATCAAATGGCCCTTTTTCTAACAATGATAATGCAAACTCATAACGTTCAATTCGTCGTTTTGCGCTTAAATTGTACATATCGTAGGCAACAGAAAGATTGCCTTTACTCAGCGCATCGTCGAACAGGGTTCGGTATTTTTCGAAACCTACCACGTCAGATAACAACAATACTTGTTTATTGTGATCGAGTGAATCGATAAAGCGCTGATAAACTCTGGCTGAGAGTACGTCATCCAACGAAATTTCCTTGTAATGCGCCCTAGTAAAAAGTGCGCTTACTCGCTTTGCGGCAACACTGTGTTGAGATTCCTGTTGTAAAATTGGAAGCTCGTCTACATCGGGTGTTGACGTAACAGCGCCTGCTCCTACCCCTACGGTAAGAAAAGCACTAGCAATGGAAATTCGAAGGATGTCTCTCATATTTACGACCTCTTGGAGCGTGCCAAACGTAAAGCGTCTGCGTTTACTTTAACTACCATGCCTGAGTCTAATTGAACGTGAATGCCATCTTTAGCAACTTCGGTAATTACCGCAGGCATAGGTGCTTTACCTAGCTTAACGGTAACTTTCGTACCTTGCTGTAAATCGCTGTCGGTCAATTTCGCAGGTGGTGTATTGTTTGGTCTGTTATTTTTCGGTTTAGTTCCGCGCTTACTATCAGCATGGTCCGAATTTGCAGATTTTTCACCTTTTGGGCGATTAAATTGACGTTTGTCTTTACGCTTAGGCTGCTGTGCAAGCTTAGCTTTGCGCTTTTCAGCGGCTTTCGCTTTGCTCTCTTCTAACTGCTGTTGCGCGTGATCAGCATGTTCTTTTTCAATCGCATCGCCTTCAACGCCGTCTAAATCTACACGGTTCGCACCTTCTTTAATACTATAAAGATAGCGCCAGCTGTTGGTGTAATGACGTAGTGTAGAGCGAAGAAGCGTCTTGCTAACGCGTTCCTCTTCTTCTAAACGAGTGGCAAGATCTTGAAAAATACCGATCTTAAGTGGGCGGGCCTCGCCTTCAATGCTAAAACATTTCGGAAAGGTCTCTGCAAGGAAAGCTATCACTTCCTTACTGTTAGTAAACTTCTCTGGTGATTCCATTAACTTTCTAAATTATTCAGGAGATTTCATCGTTACTTGCATCATCCCAAGTTGCCAGCGTGTGGTCAACCCAATCAAGCAATTCGTCGTCATCTATTTCTAATAAATGCTTATCTTGTTGCCAAGATTCCCATGCGTAGTGCAAAATTTGCTCTAAACGCTGTGTTTCAATATCTTCTTCTGCATTGTCATAAACCGCGTGAAGAATAAAGTTTAAACGTTCAGATGCCTCATCTGGGTCATCATGAAAGTCTTCCATATCTTCAAATGTGGATAAAACAACGTGTATATCGACACTGGATTTCATAATTATTTCTGCGAATCCATGAGAATTTGAGCAATTTCGACGAGCCCTTTTTCGTCTTCTTCGTTAAAGCGTTCAAAAACAGGGCTGTCGATATCAAGTACGCCGATAAGCTTATCATTGAGTACAAGTGGAACTACAATCTCAGAGTTAGATGCAGCATCACAAGCAATGTGTCCTTCAAACTGATGGACATCTGCTATACGCTGAACGGTTCTGGTACTTGCACTTGTACCGCAAACGCCCTTTCCTAGGGGAATACGAATGCAAGCGGGCTGACCTTGGAATGGACCAAGTACCAATTGCTCTTCTTTAAAAAGATAAAAGCCTGCCCAATTTACCTCTTCGAGGTTATTGAAAAGCAGCGCGCTGATGTTGGCCATATTGGCAATAAGATCATGCTCACCAGAAACCAAGCTCTTTGCTTGGGCAACTAACCGGCTGTACTGTTGTTCTTTCAAACGAATTTCCTGCTATTGAACAATATTAAAAGACACATTAACCCGCGCTTCTACACGCTCTTGCCCAGGTAAAGACATAGACATGTCTTTGGCAAAAGCTTCTGCGCGCATTACTGGAATCGGCATATTGCCACCAGATTCTGAGATTGCAACTACTTCACCTACTTCCACCTCTAATTCTTTCGCTAACAGGTGGGCCCGTTGCTTTGCGTCTTTCACTGCAGCAATAAGTGCTTTTTGGTATGCATCGCCTTCACCAATAGTAATAAAATTAAACTGTTGGATACGGTCAACACCACGTTTTAGCACGCCATCGAGCACTTTATCGTAGGTTTCAAGATCGGTTGAGGTGACTGTGATATCACGAGACAGGGTAAAACCTTCGTGCTGTCGCCCCTGTGGTGTATTGGTATAACGAGGTTGCAAGCGCACTTGCATACTTTGAATATGCTTCTCTTCTATGCCTTGAGTAAGTAGAAAGTTAACGATAGAGCGTAGATCCGCATCCAGCCGTGTATTAAGTTTACCTACTGTTTCACCCTGCTCTTCTACAACTAGTTTCACTGAATAAGCATTTGGTGTTACTTCTACGGCTCCTAGGCCTTGTACATTTATCACTCCATCTTGAGCTGCTTGAGCAACGAAAATTGGAGTGGATAATACTATTGCTGCTAAAGTCCAAAGTGCTCTTTTCAACATGTTTGGTTTAGAACGCGTCAAAAATTTCATAATGATTCCTTTTCAGTTGTTATATTTATTCACTTTGTTATCGAGAATAAATGTACATAGCTGAATAGTGTATGAATGTAATCGATGCAGGAAATATTAGCACTTAACCGTAAGCTAAAGAGTTACAACGTCGTCGAGCAGCGTTATTTATGAGGTAAGCCCCCTGTTAACAATGGGAAACAGGGGCTACTGATTGGGGTTATTTCAATACGCTACGCAGCGCTGCTATGCAGTGGTCTATATTGCGTGGTTTACACGC
>JAXHTT010000062.1:0-20988 GCA_034190055.1 Pseudomonadota bacterium
ACCCGTATTTGTGCACCGTGCATGGGGGAGTTTGGAAGCCCCATAGTAAGTAAGGCTTCTACCTGTGAACGAACCGAGCCTGCTGCGTCTTTTACACATTCAAGGGTTTGTTTGTCGGTAATGCGCACGCCGTTTTCAAAGCGGCCTTCTATACTGCGTAACGCAACTCGCTGGTCTATTTGTGGTCTAGCACCGTGCACCACTACCACACGTACGCCAAGGCTGTTCAATAGAGCGATATCTTGAATAATGTTGGGGAAATTAGGATGTTCAATGGCTTCGCCACCGAACATCAGTACAAAGGTCTTTCCCTGATGAGCATTAATGTATGGCAGTGAACTGCGAAACAGTTTTATGCCATCTTGCTGCGCTAGTACCATCTAAGTAGTTCCTTACCGCTACCCTTGCTTATCCAAGTCTTCCAACTCTTGATACAGTGCTTTAGTAACTGTTTCTTTGCTGGTTCCGCCAAGGATATTGCGCTGGTTTACGCCGTATTCCAATTGAAGTACAGGATAAACATCGTCTTCGATTTTATCGCAAATCGCCTGCATGTCGCTTAGCGGTAAATCTTCAATAGCACAGCCTTTGTCGATAGCATGAAGCACGACACGGCCCGCGATATCGTGACCTGTTCTAAACGGCACGCCTTTACCTACCAGATAATCGGCAAGCTCGGTTGCGTTAGAAAAGCCTTGAGTTGCTGCAGTACGACAGCGTTCTTCATTAAGCTGCAGTGAGTCGAGCACTTCGCTGGCAATGCATAAGCAAATGTGCCACTGATTTACCGTATCGATAGCGCCTTCTTTGTCTTCTTGCATATCTTTGTTATACGCAAGTGGAAGGCCCTTCATGGTAACTAACAGCGCTTGCAAAGAACCAAATACACGGCCACATTTACCGCGCATAAGCTCTAGCGCGTCTGGATTTTTCTTCTGCGGCATAAGCGACGAACCTGAGGTTACGCTATCGCCAAGCTGTAAGAAGCCTGCTTCACCAGAGTTATAGAAAATCATATCTTCGGCAAGACGAGACAAGTGCATCATGCTGGTGCTGGCCACAAATAAGAGCTCAAGCACAAAGTCTCTATCCGACACGGCATCAAGGCTATTTAGGCAGGGAGAGTCAAAGCCTAGCTCTTCTGCAATAGCGTGACGGTCTACAGGGAAAGTAGTGCCTGCTAATGCACCAGAGCCTAAGGGGCACTGATTCATACGGACTTTAAGATCGTCTAAACGGCTTAAGTCACGCTTTAGCATTTCAACGTAAGCCAAGCACCAGTGTGCAAAGTGAATAGGCTGTGCACGCTGTAAGTGGGTGTAACCTGGGATGATCGCTTCTTGATGACGACTAGCGGCATTAAGAAGCGATTTGATCACACCTAAAACATCAGCGCGAAGTGAGGCAATATGTTCTCGTACCCACAGGCGAAAGTCAGTAGCCACCTGATCGTTACGGCTACGACCTGTGTGTAGTTTACGACCAATATCGCCAAGCTTTTCAATAAGCGCAGCTTCTACAAAGCTATGAATATCCTCTTCGCTCGATGCGTTAAAGTCTAATTCTCCAGCATCGGCTTTCGCTTTCAACTCGCTAAGTGCTGCTTCAAGCTGGGCTTGTTCGTCAGCAGTTAGTACGCCTGCTTTTTTCAGCGCACGCGACCAACTGATAGAGCCTTGAATATCTTGGCTTGCCATAACTTGGTCAAACGGCAGTGAGTCGTTAACCTGTTTAAACATACTACTTGCACCGGATTCAAACCGGCCACCCCACAACGCCATGCGATGCTCCTTAACTACTGTTTGTTGCCTTTACTACCCGCGCGTAGCTGCTAAACGCTGCGCGCGGTATACCATTAACCTTGATTTTTTAGTGCCTCAATACGACTTGAAAGGCTGAATAGGCGGATAAAGCCCTCAGCGTGTTTCTGGTCGTAAACATCGTCTGCACCAAAGGTAGCAAAGTCTTCAGAGTAAAGGCTGTTTGGCGATTTACGCTGGGTAACAGTAGCTTGGCCTTTATAAAGTTTAACCACTATCTCGCCTGTTACCTTCTTAGCAAAAGACGCAGCGCCAGCAAGCAGTGCATCGTTAAGGGCAGTAAACCAACGGCCATCGTACATAACGTGTGAAAACTCTAGACCAATGTGCTCACGGTACTTAAGTGCAGCCTTATCCAGCACCATGGTTTCAAGTGCTTTATACGCTTTAAGTAGTACGGTGCCTCCTGGCGTTTCATAACAGCCGCGTGACTTCATGCCTACAAGGCGGTTTTCAACAATGTCGATACGTCCAACACCGTGAGCTGCTGCTACTGTGTTTAGCTTAACAAGTGCTTGATAAGGCGATAACGCTTCACCATCAACGTGCGTCAACTTACCTTCGTCAAAAGTCAGGGTTACGCGCTCAGGTGTGTCTGGTGCATCTTCAGGGTCAACGGTCATGGTCCACACTTGCTTGGTAGGCTCTTGCCATGGATCTTCAAGCTCGCCGCCTTCATGTGAGATGTGCCATGCGTTTGCATCACGGCTATATATTTTTGTCGCTGACGCTGTTGTCGCAATATTGCGCTCAGCTAGGTAAGCCAGTAAGTCTTCGCGGCTTACCATATCCCACTCACGCCATGGAGCGATAACGGTAAGATCTGGAGCAAGGGCGGCAAAGGTGCTTTCAAAGCGCACCTGGTCGTTACCTTTACCGGTACAACCGTGACATAGGGCGTCGGCACCTACTTTACGGGCAATCTCAACTTGTGCTTTTGCGATTACCGGGCGCGCCATTGACGTGCCAAGTAAATATTCACCTTCGTATACCGCGCCTGTCGTGATAGTAGGGAAGATATATTCGCTTACGAACTCTTCTTTTAAATCAACAATGTGGCACTCGCTTGCACCAGATGCGATAGCTTTTTCATGAAGACCTTCTAGTTCTTCATCACCTTGACCCACATCTGCTGCAAACGCGACAACTTCACAGCCATAGTTTTCTTTAAGCCATGGAATGATGGCTGATGTATCAAGCCCGCCTGAATAGGCCAGCACGATTTTTTTAACGTTTTGCATCTAAGTAAACCTCTTAGGTGCCTTTTTAGGCATTAAGTAATTGAGTAAGAATGGCGTTTTGGCCATGCATTCTATTTTCGGCTTGCTGCATTAATAGCGACTTATCGCTATCAATTAACGAGCCTGTAATTTCTAGGTCGCGATGGGCAGGTTGGCAGTGCATCACGTAGCTAGCACCGGTTGCTTCCATCAACGCTTCGTTCACCTGATAAGGCATGAACTTTTCTTTGATCACTTCAAGTGGCGTCTCGTCACCCATTGAAAGCCATGTATCTGCATAGATAACGTCTGCACCGTTAGCGGCACTAAGGTCCGTGCTTTCAACAATCGATACACCCGTCTTTTCCGCAATCGCTTTGGCTTGCGCCACAATTTCAGGTGCCGCTTCGTGACCCTCTGGCGTGACTACAACTTGGTTGCAACCTAAAAGCGCACCAACAATTAATAGTGAGTGAGTTACATTGTTGCCGTCGCCCACATAAGCCATGGTAAGACCTTCGGTCTTGCCGAAGCGTTCAAACATAGTGAGGTAGTCGGCAAGGCCCTGACATGGGTGGTATTTATCGCACAGTGCGTTAACTACCGGCACTTTGGCCGCTCTAGAAAAGGTCTCTAGGGTTTCGTGAGAGAACACGCGAGCGACAATTGCGTCAGCCCAGCAGGCTAGGTTGGCCGCAGTATCCACGGCATCTTCTCGACCTGCTAATTTGCCCGACTGTGCATCTAAGTACACCATATGACCGCCAAGCTTATTAATACCGATATCAAAGCTTACACGGGTTCGCAAAGACGGTTTTTCAAACAGGGCAACAATTGATTTTCCCGCTAGTACATTGCTGTAACTTGCGGGTGCTTGTTTAATTTCTACAGCCAATTGCAGCAAGTTTTTCATTGCGTCGGGTGTCCAGTCTGCAAAGGTTAGTAGGTCCTGTTTCATTGTACGTCTCCGGCATTGCCTTTTGTAAAATCGGTATGGGGTAAGTCAGCGTTTGTTGACGGTGTATTTGTCAGCGCTGCGGGCAGAATTTGTGTACCCGTTTTTTTATTTAAAATGTCGTTGATGTCGGCAGTCCAGCTTGCGATATAAACCGCGCGGTCTAGGCTTTCTGCAGACGCTAGTGCCGCGTCTACTTTCACTTTCATTCCGTCAGTGATCACGCCTTCATCTGCGTACTTCGATATGCTTGCAGCGTTAAGTTCGCTAATTAGCGATTTGTCACCGTCTAGCACACCTTCAACATTCGAAAGTAATAAAAGTTCCGCGTTAAGGAGTTCAGCGATAACCGTAGCTGCTTGGTCGGCATTGACATTCAGTAATCTACCTTGTGGGCTTGAACCAATAGAGCTAATTACCGGAAGTGTAGACTGTGCTAGTACGCTTTTTAGGAAAGAAGCATCAGCTGTTGAAGGTACACCTACTGCACCATATTGATCAGCCAGTGGTTCGCATACCACCATATTTCCATCTAGCAGAGATAAACCAACTGGCGTAATACCCGTGGCAAGCGCCGCAGCACAAAGCTGTTTATTGGCAGAGCCCGCTAGCGCACCGCAAATATAAGGCATGTGCTCGTCGGGCGTAACGCGAAGGCCATCAATTTTTGTACTTTGTAGACCAAGGCTCGCCATTAGCGTTTCTACTAGCGGGCCGCCCCCATGTACTACCACAACTGGGCGTGTTGCTTGAACGTCTTTTACGCTTAGAAATAAGCGAGTCATTGCCGCCGCATCATCAAGTAATGCACCGCCAACTTTAATTACAATTGGTGAAACACTCATAGTACTAACCCTGTCTCTACTGGTTGTTTCGTCATTATGTTTAGGCACTGTATAGCTTGAGAAGCAGCGCCTTTCATTACGTTGTCTATTGCCGCTGTTACTACAGCGTATCCAGATGTTTCGTCTAGCTTCCAGTGAAGATCAACAAATGGAGTATGAGCAACGTCGTCAATTTTTGGAAAACTGGTGCGCAAACGCACAATGGGTTTATCAGCATAGGCGTCAGTGTACGCTTGTTCAAGTTGCGCGCTGGTGGTACCAGCTTTAACCTTAACGGTCACAGTGACCAATATCCCACGTTTAAAATTACCTAAGTGCGGCGTAAAGATAACAGGCGTCCCCAAGTAAGCTTCAATTTCAGGGGTATGACGATGACCTAACACGCCGTATGCCTGAAGGCTCACTTCAAAGAAGCTGGTGGTTAGGCTAGCTTTCCTACCTGCACCCGATACACCTGAAACGGCGTTAATCACAGGGCGCACGCTTGCATCAAGTAGGTTATTTTCAGCAAGTGGTTTCAGTGCACTAAGACTCGCCGTGGGGTAGCAACCTGGAACAGCAATAACATCTGCATTGGCAATTTGAGTTTCGTGCCACTCGGCAAGACCGTAAACGGCCTGAGCTAGACTTTGCTTTTGCGTATGGGGAAAGCCATAAAACTGTTCGAAAACTTGGGTGTCTTTCAGTCTAAAGGCTCCTGATAAATCAAGCACCTTGGCTTTGCCTGAAGATAAGACAGGCATCCAGTCGTGACTTGCCTCATGTGGCGTTGCAAGAAAAATAAAGTCTACGTCATTAGCCATCTCTTTTAACGCGGAATCTGAGATAGGCGTGAGCGTAGCGTTAACATGGGCCAAGTTGCCATGAAGCTGTGCGATATTTTTCCCCGCATCACTACTTTTTTCAGATACGTAAGTACCCGCTAATTGGAGCTGAGGGTGTTGAGTAACCAACTGAACAAGTTGTGCCCCTGTGTAACCACTGGCACCAATAATTGAAACGCTATACATAATTTAAAATTCAATAAAAGGAGAAAAAAATCACTTTTTACCTTTGTAAACTGGTTGGGCGTAAATCCTTGCCTAACCGCGACCACATTACAAAGGTAAAAAGTGTGCTACCGAGTAAGCATAGATGTGCACACGCATCGTCGTGCGCTATGCAAGGTGTAGCCAGCCAGGGGAGAGGTAAACTCTTTATCGTTGTTAGTGGTTGAACCAACAACGCGAGTTGGTTGTGTCATCATCAATTCCTATCATGTTACAACCCAAATTACGGGTTGGATGCTTTAACCGTGAACTAGTGTATCTAATTTGAATGTTTATGCAATAAAAATGTATAAATATTTTGTCTTATGTTTGTGCTGTTTTGTCTGTAAAAAGATACTTAATAATATATTTATAGTTATGACAGTAAGTTGACAACAGGCTCAATAGAACTGAATATTTATATTTGGCACTTACTAAGTAGCAGTGGTACTTATTTATGGCAGCGTTGCTGCTTAATAAGCTAAGAATGTAGTCTGTTTTTGCAAAGGAAAACGGGCCCTAATTGTAAAGCGCAAGTAGCGCATGAGGTCAGACAGTGATAAGTGATAGGTTGCTATAGGCCTAAGCAGAAGACTGTGAAAATAGGTTGTTGGGATTAAACTCGGAAAATAGAATGAGCAAACTTACTTTAGCGCTGGTGGCGCACGATCATAAGAAGCCCGAATTGCTAGCATGGGTTAAACAGCATATTGACGTGCTTAAGCAGTGTAATTTGGTGGGGACAGGAACTACGGGCGGCTTAATTGCCAGCGAAACGGGATTAGACGTCACACGCTATAAAAGTGGCCCGCTTGGTGGGGACCAGCAAATAGGCGCGTTGATCGCTGAAAACAAGCTAGACGCGCTATTCTTTTTTTGGGACCCATTAAATCCAGCGCCCCACGACCCCGATGTAAAAGCGCTGCTGCGGCTGTGTTCAGTGTGGAACGTACCAGTAGCATGCACACCAGCTACAGCCGATTTAGTGATCACATCACCGCTATTCCTATCTCCCGAATACAAGCCAGTTAAACCCAGCTTCTAAGAGAAATTTTGTACTCATCCATAAAAAAGGCTGGCCGAAGCCAGCACTTTTTACGGTGGGTAAGATGGGGGAGATGGGCAAAAAAAGCTAAGCGTTATGGCTTAAATAGCTCGTGTAGCTTATGTTCTTCCTCTCGCAGTGCTTCCAGTTTCGCTTGTTGTTCAGATGACAAAACTTGAAACATGGCTTGGCGCTGTTTGGCTTTTTCTACGCCAGCGCTAACTAGGTCATCTTTATATTGGGCGATAAGCGCATTCCAAGCGTCTTCAGAAAAAGACTGACTGCGAACCAAATCTCGCTGGGCATCTTTAAAATTGCGTAGCAACTCTCCATTCGTTTTAGATGTATCTTTGAATGACCCGCGAAGTTCTGTAAGGCTGGCTATTTGTTCGTCGGTTAATTCAATGCCTTCGAACAAAAATTCTTCAGGTTTGCGTTTAGGACCTTTAACCTCACCATCCATTCGTTTGGCAAAGCGTGCCTCTTGTTTTTCGAATGCATCATGATGTTTTTGTCTATCTAATTCTCTTTCAGCGTCTCGAGCTAAGAGAGTTGCTTGTTGCTCTTCATTTAGCACGTTGTAGATATCGTGGCGCAGTTGAGCAAAAGCAAAATGCTTTGCTTCGCGTTCTTCAATCTGGGTTTGGGTAAAAGCGCTGATCTGGGCTTCAGTGGCGGTAGCAATATCTAGTTTAAGTTTTTCAAAATCACCAAATTCAGATCGAGGGTTAGCGTCTTTGAATGCGCTTACGAGTGTTTTTATTTCTTCACGCTGGGCGTCACTTAAGCCTAGACCGCGAAGATGTTTAACAATTTCTTTAACCGGTTCGTGGTGACGCATTCCAGGCTCTGGTGGATGGGCCAATGCAAGGCCTCCTACGCCAATCGCTGCTACTGTTGCACTAGCAATTAATAACTTTTTCATTGTCGTCTCCTTTTTTTCGGACACGCTAATCGTAGCTTTCTCGACTAAAAAAGCAGTCAATGCAGTGTAAAGCTTATGTAAAGGTAATGCCGATTTATGATTGTAAAGGTCTGAAAAGATATAGTACGCGTTTCCGTCAGTGTTTTTCGTTAGCTAAAGGCGATTTACACCATGAACGTAAGTTGAGTTTCTTCCAATTTACAGGCATTTTCATGAATCTAGCAGTTAAAGAGTTTAATACCATGAGTTCAGATTTTCACTTGCAGTCTATTCTTGTTATTGATGATGACCTAGAGCTGACAGAAATGCTTTGTACGTACTTATCGGGTATGGGTTATCAAGTGCAAGTGCGCAACAATGGCGAAGAGGGACTATCAGAAGCGGTCTCTGGGCGTCATTACGATCTGATATTGCTTGATGTGATGATGCCTAAAATGGATGGTTTCGATGTGTTAAAGAAACTAAGAGCCAGTCACAGTACGCCAGTGCTTATGCTTACAGCAAGAGGCGATGACTATGACCGCATTTTGGGCCTCGAGATGGGGGCCGATGATTATCTACCTAAGCCCTTTAATCACAGGGAGCTCGTTGCGCGAATAAAAGCGATAGTTCGCCGCCATAATTTGTCATCAACAGGCGGAGCCGTTGAACAGGACTTATTCGTTAACGGTATCTTTTTAAGCCCCAGCAGTCAGCTGGCGAAAGTGGATGATATCGAACTAACGCTTACAACAACGGAATTTTTAATTCTGCGCCTATTAATGCTCAATGCTGCTCAGCGAGTAACGAAAGAAGAGATAAGCTTAAAAATTTTGGGTAAGCCATTACAGGCTTTTGATAGAAGTATTGATATGCACGTGAGTAACTTGCGCAAGAAAATAGGCGCAGTGGCCTGGGATGAAAAAATCAAAACCATTCGAGGTGTAGGGTACATGTTAATTGTTGGAAGTCATTGATGGTAAAACTGTTACGCAGTATAAGCCCAACGCGGGCCATCATGGGCCGATTGTTTCTTTGGTTTTGGGCTACATTCATTGTAACCGCCTTATTGGCTATATGGGGCAGCCGCCTTTTCTTTGAAGACCTTGAAATTGTGCCCATAAAGCCACGTGAAGTTGCTGCTCTTAATCAAGTGGTGGAGCGCATACAAGAGGATCGTTTCCAAGATGCACCATTACGCGGAGCGCTAGATCGTCATTCCCGTGGAGGGAGAGGGCGAATGGTGGCCATCGATATAAGTGATAACCGTGTCATTTCAGGTGGTGGTCCACCGCTTCGTAACGAAGACAGAGATGATTTACTTAGATTGGTAACACAAACGTCACCCATCGCGGTGAAGCGTGGCGCATTTAAAATATTGGGGCCGGTTTTCTTTGAGCGCAACGGTACCCGATTTGCGCTTTTCTCAGTAAGACTGGAAATGCCTGATAAGCAAACTCCTCCAATTTTACTGTTTCTTACAATTGCGATGATCACCACCATTTTATTGAGCTGGTTGTTTGCGAAATCACTGACTAATCCCATACTGCGTATCCAAAGCTCAGCGAAACGCATAGCAAATGGCGATTGGCAGGCGCGAGTAGGCAGAGCGGCTAAGCGTCAGGACGAGCTAGGGCAGCTTTCGCGCGACTTTAATAAAATGGCTGAGCAATTGGAGTCGATGTGGGGGGCGCAAAAGCGCTTGCTAGCCGATGTATCCCACGAACTTCGCTCACCGCTCGCGCGGTTGCAAATGGCACTTGGGCTTGCTCACCAACAAAATGTAGACCCTGAAACGCTATCTCGGGTCGAGCGAGAGGCTGATCGCATGGAAGCGCTGGTAAGTCAGTTGCTTACATTAAGCCGTGCTGAAGCTGGTGAAGCGACAATGGAAGAGCAATTGCTATCGCTAGTGCTCAACGATGTCTTTACCGATGCGAATTTTGAGGCAGCAAATAAAAACAAGCAGCTTAAAATTGACGACATTCCCACAAAGCGTGTAGTTGTCGACAGTATTATGCTGTGTCGCGCGGTTGAGAATGTTCTGCGCAATGCTATACGACATAGCGAGTTCTTAACAAATGTTTCTTTTAGCGAAGATGCGAAGCAATGGTGCATTCATATTACCGATGACGGCGAGGGACTGACTGTAGATGAATGCGAACGCATATTTTCACCTTTTTACCGCGCTACGCTTGCCAGAGAGCGAGAGTCAGGAGGTGTTGGTCTAGGTTTATCCATTGCAAAAGCGGCGGTTGAGTTGCATCATGGGCGCATTATCGCTGAACCTGTTGAGCGCGGTGGGCTGCGAGTCACTCTGTCATTCCCGAAGTAGTAACCTATACTTTGACAGTAGTATGTAGCTTCACAACGAGCGCAAATTGACCGTTATAGGGTATTTATGAACTGGACGTTCACGTCGGAAGAGAATTTAGCCAGCACCTTTGCCACTCACATCAACCCGTTTTGGCAGGAAAGTGTTACTGAAAGCCACTTCACCGGCAAAGATGATATAAAGGTGCGCTACGCCTACTGTATTCCTGAAACGCCGCGAGCAACTATCGTTATTTGTTCTGGGCGTATAGAGTCTTACTTAAAATACAAAGAATTTATTTACGACCTCTATCAAAATGGCTTTGCGGTTTTTATTCTTGATCACCGAGGGCAAGGCCTGTCAGACAGAATGACACGGGATCCCCAACACGGCTATGTTGCGCATTTCGATGACTATGTAGACGATTTCGTTGCCTTCGTTGAGTCTATTGTTAAGCCCATGCAACAAGGTCCTCTGTTGTTGGTTTGTCATTCAATGGGCGGCGCTATTGGCGCGCTTACGCTGTTGCGTTTGCCCAACTTGTTTTCTAAAGCCGTTTTGGCTTCCCCCATGTTCGGTATTAAACCTTCATTGCCCAATTGGTTGGCAAACGGTTTAATTCGCACTGGTCTTGCGGTGAATAGAATGAAAAAAGCTGATGCAGGCTACTTTTTTGGGCAAACCCCGTATATCGCCTTCCCATTTTCATTGAATAAGCTTACTCACAGTAAATCCCGCTATGCGTCGTTTCGCGAGCTTTATGACGAAGAGCAAGATATCCAGCTTGGGGGCGTAACTACCGAGTGGTTGGCCGCAGCCCATCAGGCCATGAATAGAATTGAAACTAGTGCGGGGGCAATCACTACCCCGTCGCTGGTTTTAAGCGCCGACGATGACGCCATAATAGATAATAAGCGCCAACGGCGGGTGGCACACCTAATGCCAAACGCGGAGCTTGAGATTATACCTAGGGCTTATCATGAGTTATTCACCGAGTCAGATGACATTCGCGAGCGCTCTCTTTCTCGAATTCTAGACTTCTTGACCGTAGAATAGGTGATGAATTGCTGCTTTTCGTTATAGAATGAGTCGGTTAATAACAGTGAAGGTAGTTTAAAAAACATGCTTGATGTCGTACTTTATCAGCCAGAGATCCCGCCAAATACGGGAAATATTATCCGTCTATGCGCAAACAGCGGGTTCACACTACATCTAATCGAGCCCTTAGGTTTTGAGTGGGACGACAAGCGAGTACGACGTGCAGGTTTAGATTATCATGAATTTGCTCACGTAAAGCGCCATGCAAACTTAGAAGCCTACCTTGAAGACGCGAAGCCGAACCGCGTATTCGCTTGTACAACAAAAGGCAAAGCGTTTCACAGCGATGTATCGTATAAAAAAGGCGATGCACTTATATTTGGCCCTGAAACTCGCGGCTTACCGGACGATTATATTCAGTCGTTACCTCCAGAGCAGCGCGTTCGCATTCCCATGTTGCCAGACAGTCGCAGCATGAACCTATCTAATGCCGTATCTGTCTTTGTATACGAAAGCTGGCGTCAGTTTGGCTACGAAGGTGCCCGATAGTAGAAGGTAGGCAAAAGTGAAACAGTAACTGTTATCTCGCAGCCCGTCCGTTCTTTGGTTGACGTAGTCATTAGCGTGCCTGAGATTGGGGTATTCGTTAACATGTTACCCAATGCACATAGGGTTGAAGTTGTTGATAACCGTCGCTACTTCGTTGCGAACAACCATTATTATCGAAAGCAAGGAAATCGTTACGTTGTGGTTGACTCCCCTTACAAAAAGGTGAAAAAAGTGAAGCGTAACAAGCGTAATCATGACAATTACCGAGGCAACCAAAAAGTGATAGTGGTTAGGGAAGGGCGCTAGTTGCTGAGTAAAATAAAAAAGAAGCGTAATATGATTACGCTTCGTTTTTTAAATCTCGACCAAGCAGGGCTAAGGCTGCTTCCTTGGGAGATTTACCATGATAGAGTACAGCGTATATCTGTTCACAAATAGGCATTTCTACACCTACTTTGTTCGATAATACATGCACTTCTTCTGTATTGCGGTAACCTTCAACAACCTGACCAATTTCTTCAATGGCAACATCTACACTCTTTCCTTGGCCCAATGCCAAGCCGAAGCGTCGATTACGCGACTGATTGTCAGTACAGGTTAATACTAAATCGCCAAGGCCTGCCATGCCCATAAAAGTTTCTGGGTTGGCCCCTAACTTCACACCTAAACGAGAAAGCTCTGCCAAACCACGAGTGATAAGTGCCGTTCGCGCATTTGCACCAAACCCAAGGCCGTCGGCTAGGCCAGCGCCAATAGCGATAACGTTTTTAACCGCGCCACCCAATTGAACACCGGTAAAGTCTGAGTTTTTGTATACTCTGAAAGACTTTGCGCAATGCAGCTTTGCTGCAAATTCGTCACTCAGCGTATCGTCAGTGGAAGACAGCGAAATTGCAGTAGGTAAGCCTGCTACCATTTCTTTAGCAAAAGTAGGGCCTGATAAAACGGCTAGGGGATAGTCGGTACCCAGTATTTCCTCTGCCACATCGCGAAGCAAGCGCCCAGTCTTAGGTTCAAGCCCCTTGGTCGCCCAAATGATACGTTGATGCGGTTTAAGCAATGGTTTTAAGCTTTGAAGCATAGCTGCAAAAGCATGGCTAGGAACCACTACCAAGATGTCTCGGCTGGCGGCAACCACTTCTTCTAAGTTGGCATTTACAATCAGTGAATCGGGAAAAGTTGCGCCAGGAAGATAACGGCTGTTTTCTCGATTCGCTTTCATTTCAGTAATGTGCTTTTCATCGCGACCCCAAAGCAGTGTTGGGTTCCCATTTCTGGCAAGACAAAAAGCAAGGGCGGTGCCATACGACCCCGCCCCCAATACTGACACTGAAACCGACTCAGAAACCGAATTCGACTTCATGTTCACTTGCTCCATGGACCTAATTAGGCGTCCATTTTAGGCGCTTCGCCTTGCGCTTGTTGTGCACGTTTTTGCACGTAAGCTGCAAAGATAGCGTCAAAGTTAACAGGCGCAAGGTTAAGTGGAGGGAATGTTCCACGGTTAACCAAGTTAGAAATGGTTTCACGCGCATATGGGAAAAGCATATTCGGGCAGAACGAGCCCAGTGTGTGCGCTTTATTTTGGTCTGGCATTTCGCCAATAGCAAAGATACCTGCTTGTTGCACTTCACAAAGGAATGCTGTTTCTTCACCAAGCGTTGCCGTAACGGTAACTGAAAGTACAACTTCAAATACATTTTCTTCTAGCTTGTTAGTGCTAGTGTCGATGTCTAATTTGATTTCAGGCTTCCACTCTTTAGTGAAAATAGCGGGTGCGTTTGGAGACTCAAAAGAGATATCTTTGGTGTAGATACGCTGAATATTGAACTGAGCACCTTGTTGCGCTTGTGCGCCTGCTGCTTCGCCGGGATTTGTCTGATTTTCGTCAGCCATGGTATTTCCTATTTAATTGTCGTTTTAATTTAATGTAGTGCGTTGCTGTATGCGCTGACGCTTACGCTAAACCCAGCATTGGGTTAAGCTTGCTTTGTGCTTCTAAAGCCATCATATCGTCACAGCCACCAACGTGCTGATCGTCAATGAAAATTTGTGGAACGGTCCAGCCGCCATTCGCGCGCTCAATCATTTCGTCGCGCAGCTCAGGCTTAACGTCTATTGGGTATTCGATAAATTCTACACCTTTTTGCGTCAATAGTGCTTTTGCACGGTGGCAGTAAGGGCAATGACCCTTGGTGTAAAGTTCTACTTTGCTCATAAAGGTTACCTGTTATTTAGAAACGGGAAGGCTGGCACTTTGCCACGCGTTCATTCCGCCTTTTAATACATTAACATTCGCGAAGCCATCTTTAAGCATCGCATTTGCTGTACCACGAGCCTGATTACCCATAGCGCATACTACGATAATGGGTTTGTCTTTGCTGTTTTCAAGTTTCTTAAAGTTTTTCTCACGCACTTCTTCAGGTTTAATTTGTCTGGCTCCTAAAATGTGGCCAGCTTTAAACTCTTTTGCAGGTCGTGTGTCTAACACTATCGCATCATCTTTATTTATTAAAAGCGTTGCCTCGTGCGTGCTTAATTCTTTTACTGAAGATGTCCATGCACTGATATAGCTAAATATCAACATGGCAATCAGCGCAACCCAAATACCAGCAAGGATAATATTGTTGCTAGCAAATTCTATTAGTTGATCCATTACCTCTAACCCTGTCTACAGACCATGAAAAGAGTGCAAAGTATATAGAAAAATGGGCGAGAAACCAGCTTACCTTTCAGTTAGCGAAGAGACGGACACCACGCCTTTAACATAAATACTTTAGATGATTGATATTACGGATAAATTGCACTGGGCATATGGGAAGCCGTCAGATACACTGGATGTTGGTATTGATAGTAGTGGTGAAAAGCAGCGGTTGAGCAGTAAGGCACCATTGCAACAGAAGAGGTTTTAAGCGCACGTTATGTCTGCACGTTCATTTCTTTCAGTTATCGGATGCATAGTCGCTCTGGCTGTTATGCCAATTGGAAGCAATGTGCTAGCGCAAGACGGCGACGCGAGTGCGCAAAGAGAAAAGCTAGCTAAACTTCAGGCCGAGTTACGTGCACGACAGCAAGTACTTGAAAACAATAAAGCAAGTGCAGAAGAACTAAAAGACGTACTGAAGGCTTCAGAGCTAGAGATAGCAAAAGTAGCAACAGCGTTATCTACGACCGAACAAGCGCTTAAAAGCGTTAAGCAAGAAGAGACCAAGCTCGTAGAAGAGCAAGATGCATTAAAAGTCGCTATTCGCAAACAGCAATCTCTATTGTCTAGTCAGCTCAAAAGTGCGTTTATGGCGGGTCATTATGACTACGCTAAAATGCTTTTTTATCAAGATGATGCACGCACTTTTGAACGTGTTATTACTTACTATCAATACGTGGCAAAAGCACGTCAAAAAGAAATCGAAAGCTTCAGAAAGAATGTTGCAAGGCTTGAAGAGGTTACGGCTGAGCTTAGTGAAAAAGCATTGTCGCTAGCGGCGCTCAAAGACGACCAAGAAAGCCAGCGGGCCGTGCTTATTACCCGTCAAGCGGACCGTAAAACAACGCTAAAGAAAATAAATAAAACCATTGCTTCAGAAAGTCAGCGCATTGCATCATTACGAGCCGATGAGAAAGCGCTCAGAGGTGCTATTGAAGCAGCCCGTATAGCAGCTGAACGCGCTGCGCGCGCGGCTGAGTTCAGCATGAATGGACTTGCCAAAAGAAAAGGGAAACTTCCTGCCCCCGTGAAAGGCAGAATACGTCATTTATTTGGTAGTCGCCGTCAAGGGCAAGTATCTTGGAAAGGTATTGTGATAGATGGGGCAGAGGGCGACCCTGTTAATACCATCGCGCCAGGGCGAGTGTTGTACGCTGATTGGCTGCGAGGATTTGGTTTAGTTGCTATTGTCGATCATGGCGAGGGCTACATGAGTGTTTATGGCCACAATCAAGCGCTCCTTAAACAAGCAGGCGATGACGTAAGCCAAGGGGAGCGCATTGCACTTGTTGGTCGAAGCGGTGGTCAGGAATACCCTAATCTTTACTTTGAAATTCGTCACAAAGGCAAGGCGCTAAATCCGAAAGCTTGGTTAGATTAAATCGTTAACCATAAAGTATCGACCTCTCACTGATTTTTTTAGTGCACAGCACAAGATTTACGCAACATTTACCTCCCTTTACAAAGGCTGTTAATGATTCACCTGTAATAAAAAACTAGTTTTGTTGAAAGTACGCTTGTTATTGGTATGCTTAACGTTAAAGTGAAGATATTCACACAGTGCGCTTAATAATAATGATGAAAAACGGATGTGACTTAGATGCTTTTGCGTCTGCTGATGCCTTGTATAATCTTTGTTTTATGCGGGCTAATTAGCCTTCGAGTAAACGCAAAGTCAGACATAATAATAATATTAGATGACCTAGGATACAGGCCGTCCGATGTCGCTGCTTTTTCTCTCCCCAAAGAAATCACGTTCTCCATACTTCCGCAAACGCCACTGGCTTCTGAAATTGCGCACCGTGCTGAGCAAGAGGGCAGGGCGGTTATGCTTCATATGCCCATGCAAGCCCAAAATGGTAAAAACATGGGCCCGCTCGGGTTAACCACGGATATGTTTGCCGGGGCTATTACCTATAACTTGCGCAAAGCGATGAAAAGTGTGCCAAACGCAGTAGGTGTAAACAACCACATGGGCAGTGCCTTTACCGGTCAGCAAGAAGGAATGGAAGCGCTGTTAAAAGAGGTGAAGCGCCAAGGCCTGTTCTTTGTCGATAGCAGAACTACTGTGCTAACTAAAGGTGAAGAAATTGCTCAACGTTTGGGTGTGCCTAGCGCAAGCAGGCAGGTATTTCTGGACCATAAATTAGAGCCATCGTTCTTGTTGAAACAGTTTAATCAAATGAAACGCATCGCTGAAAAGAATGGGCACGTTGTGGTGATTGGTCACCCTCACCCTGAAACTGTCGAGTTCTTGAAAGCCCATTTACCCTCACTTGAAAAAGAAGGTTTTACCCTTACTTCAGTAGCCGACTATTTTTCACACGCACCTAAAGTGGCTAAACAGTTTGGTAAAGAACGGAATCAGACTGCCCAACTCACTCGTGTAGATGTAAACAAAACCGGCTCTGAAATAAGTGAACAGGATAGGTTTGTTAGCAGAGGGTTTGTGCAGAGTACTTCGCCCAAAGAGAGCACTGCAACCAAAGAAAGTACCTTGGCCAAAGAGATGACTGAACTCTCGACTACAGCGCCTAACGACTAACATCTTCGCCTTTTTTCTTACTTAATTAGTCTATTTTCATCTCGATAAGATCAAAATTTAATTTGGGAACGTTTCTCATTTTCGTGAGTCTGTTATAATATAACGTCTCTGGCGAATAATTCGCGTATACATTTTCAAGCACGGTGGTAATTAGAGTAATGACTCCAATTGACGAGAATCCAACAAAACTAGACAAACTTGGCATCTGGGTGTCGAGCTTGTGTGCGCTGCATTGCCTTGCGCTGCCTGTTTTGGTGCCTCTGTTACCGCTTATTGGTTCTAGCTTTTTTGCACAAGTATGGTTTGAAAGAACTATTCTGACGTTCTCACTAATCGTAGGGGCGGTAGCCTTGATTAGCGGTGCCATTCGCTACCACGGCAAATATTATCCGCTGGCACTACTGTTTACTGGTGGCGCAATTTACTGGCATAAAGATATTTTTGGGCATCATTACGAGCCATTTACTATTGCGGTAGGGGCAGGATTAATTGTAGCGGGTCACTGGATCAATATGCGCCTGTGTAGACAGTGCAAGTGCTGCAAAAATACAGTGTTTTCAGACCACCTATCTACTGAGTTTAAGTAGCCAGTAAAACAGAGTTTTAAGAAACGAGCCAATGGCTCGTTTTTTTGTATCTGGTGTTATTAAAAGAACATAGGCTTACGAAAAAACGTGACCTAATCAGATAGGGTATTAAGTGCTACATTTGGCAGATTAGTAAATATGCCGGTTACCCCCCACTCTTTAAGCATTAGCATATCTCTAGGTTCGTCCACTGTATAAACGAATACATCAAAGCCTTCCTGCAGCGCAGTTTGTACGAACTGCTTATTAACCGCGTCTAGCGCAATATTTACCGAGTAAGCGTTGAGCGCCCTTGCGCTTGCCGTGCAGTCTAATTCATAGCTTGCGGTTAAAGCGCCAATTTTTATTTCCGGCCATAGGTCTGTGATCGCTTTAAGCCAGTGATGATTAAATGAAGAGATAAGTAGCTGGCTAGTGCTTATGTTGCTTTGCTTTATTGCCTTCTTTACGTCTTCTACCCAGCTATTTACGTCATGCAGATGCTTAATTTCAATGTTGCACCACTTATCACTTGGAACGCATTGAAGGGTTTCTGAGAGAGAGGGGATGTGCTCGCCATCGCCAATGTCCATTTGTTCGAGGGATTGCCAAGGCGTATCTAACAAATAACCTGTCTCGCGGGCTCTGCGTGTAAGAGTTCTATCGTGAAAAACAATAATGCCGCTCTCGTGTTGATAAGTATCAAACTCAATGCCGTCGGCATCTTGTTCGAAGGCCAGTTTAAACGCTTTTAGCGTATTTTCTGGGGCGGCTTTACTAGCGCCACGGTGGGCAAAAATTAGCATCTACATTCCCTTCTTAAGTCTCAGAGCGAACGTTACTTATCGTTCGCGCTGTGTAACTTATGCGTGTTAAGCGTTTCATAGACTGACGCCGACGTTATAAGGATTCCGCCTAGCAATGCGCTTAAACCGGGCTTTTCATTGAGTAAAATTATGGCAAGAAAAACGCCGTAAAGTGGCTGCATGCAGGCAATAAGTGAAAATGTCTTTGCCCGCAAGTGACGCAGACTTGCCGCGATTAAAGCATGGGGAAGGGCGGTAAATACCGTGCCTAGCAATAGCAGCATTAGCCAAGAGCTCGTTGACGCCGAGGCTATTTCCGCACTGCCTATTGGCAGCATTAATACACTGATAACCAAAGTTTGCCACGCCATAGCTTGCGCTCCGCTGTAGTGCTTAAAATGCTTACGGTGAATTAGGTTTCTAAACGAGTACAAGATGGCAGAGGCAATACCGATAAGTACCCCAAGGGTAATGTCATTTTCCAGTGACGTTTCGGGCACTATTAAGTAGACGCCAATGACCACGGTGAGGGTAGATACTATATCCTGCCAAACCAGCCTAACCCGTTCGAAAAAGGGTTCAATGAGCACTGTAATTACGGGAAAGGTAAATAGCGCAATCATGCCTACAGATACGCCGGCATATTGCATTGCGGCAAAATAGGTAACCCAATGTAGCGCCATTAAAAGCCCCAGACCAAGAGCAACGCCATAATCTTTTCTGGAATTTAGCTTTATTTTATTTCCGGCCAGTTTCAAAAATGCCAGCAAGGCGATGCAAGCAAATACTGAGCGTACCAGCGTAATGTCACTGGCACTAAGTGGTACAAGCCTAGAGAAAAGGGCTGTACCACCTAATAAAATGACCGTGAGGTGAAGCGAAATCAGGCTTTTTTTAACAGCATCCATAAATTAGCTGTCAGCGCCCTCAGATGGTGTTTCTTTTTTTGTCTCACCTGCATCTTCATCGAACTCATCGCTATTTTGCTCAGGTTTAGTCGAAGCTAGGTTTTGTGAAGCTATCTCTTGTGAAGATACTTTTGAAGCCATAGGCTCTCCTAGGCGCGTAACCATACCTGGGGCAATATCTTCAAAGTTGATCATGTCTTTTTCGAAACATACCACAATAGTAGAGCCGAGCTTAAAGCGGCCAAGCTCGGCCCCTTTTTCTAGGAAAACAGAGGCTTCTGTGTCTTTTTCATATGACCAATGCTGAACATTTTTGCCCGCAGGTGGTGTAACAGTGCCAGCCCAAACGGTTTCGATACTAGCTACAATCGTTGCGCCAACAAGAACCATTGCCATTTTGCCTACAGGTGTATCAAACAGCGCCACTACCCGTTCGTTACGTGCAAATAGCCCAGGTATATTTTGTGCAGTAAGCGGGTTTACTGAAAATAATTCGCCTGGCACATACAGCATGTCAGTTAGGGTGCCCTCAACTGGCATATGAATTCTGTGATAATCGCGAGGGGCTAGGTAAATGGTAGCGAATTTACCATTTTTAAATGGTGCTGCTACTTCAGGTTTTCCGCCTAACAAAGTAGTTAAGCTAAAGTCGTGACCTTTGGCTTGGAAGATACTGTCGCTTTGAATATCGCCAAACTGACTTACTGTGCCGTCAACGGCGTGGATCAGTACGTCTTCGTTTTCATCAATCGTACGTGCTTCAGGTTTAAGAGGACGAGTAAAGAACTTATTGAAGCTTCGGTAATGTTCTGGTTCTTCATGCAGCGCTTCAGTCATATCAACATTGTATTGTTTGATAAACAGCTTGATGAAAAAGGTGGTCACGCTACCCATTTCCGCTTCCGCAAGTTTGCCTACAAGGCGTGAAAGCAGGTGCTTGGGTGTAACGTATTGTAAATTAACTTTAAGCCAATCTAACACAAAATATCTCCGTTTCTTTTATGCAAGCAATAACGCATTGCATAGATAGCGTTATTGTATAGTAAGTTGTGGTAGTAAGAGTAACTTTAGGGTTATGAGTGCTTACACAAAAGCATAAGCACATGGTTCACACTGCAACGTTTTCTTTACCGGTTTAGCCCCGCTATTCAATGTCAGTAACTCAACGTCAGTAATCAGTGAGGTGCTTTCCGGGCGCTTTTGCGGGCTCGGCAATTCAACAACTCCAAAACCCTAGGTTAGTTGTTATGCCCCGGGTGGCTGACTGTGACTAGGACGCTGCTCTTCCATCGTCGTTAAAATTCGATGGTAGCTATCGAAGCGTTCTGCGCTAATTTTCCCTTCGTCTACCGCTTCTCTTAATAAGCAGCCTGGGTCATTTAAGTGCTTGCAGTCTCTAAATTTGCAGCCGCCTAAATAATCTCTGAACTCAATAAAGCCCCATGTAATTCGTTCGGTAGGAATATGCCACAAGCCAAATTCACGTACCCCTGGAGAATCAATTAAATCGCCGCCGGCCGGCAAGTGAAGCAATTTGGCCGCTGTGGTTGTGTGTTGCCCCAGTCCTGAGTTATCTGAAATGTCACCCGTTAACTCATCCGCGTCTGGCAAAACTTGGTTAATAAGGCTCGATTTACCTACGCCGGACTGCCCTACGAAAACGCTGATGTTATCGTTAAGGTATTCATTGAGTTTGCTAATGCCTTCACCGGTTTTACAGCTGGTGAAAAGCACTTCGTAG
>JAXHTT010000063.1:0-20418 GCA_034190055.1 Pseudomonadota bacterium
CAAATAAGGCAACCTTACGGTTGCCTTTCCTGTTTATTCGTAGCTAAACAGGTCGCCACCGTGAAGGTCAATCATATCGAAAGCCTTACCACCGCCGCGTGCTACACAGGTTAACGGATCATCAGCGATAACCACTGGAATACCCGTTTCTTCCATTAATAGCCTATCTAGGTCTTTAAGAAGTGCACCACCACCGGTAAGCACCATACCGCGCTCAGAAATATCAGAAGCTAGCTCTGGTGGAGACTGCTCTAGCGCCACCATAACGGCAGAAACAATACCCGTTAGCGGTTCTTGAAGTGCTTCAAGAATTTCATTTGAGTTTAGCGTGAACCCGCGAGGCACACCTTCTGCTAGATTGCGACCACGAACTTCGATCTCACGAACCTCTTCGCCTGGGTACGCCGCGCCAATTTCGTGCTTAATACGCTCAGCAGTAGCTTCACCAATAAGAGAACCGAAATTACGACGAATATAGTTAATGATAGCTTCGTCGAACTTATCACCACCAATACGAACAGAAGATGAATAGACCACGCCGTTTAGTGAAATGATAGCAACCTCAGTAGTACCACCACCGATATCTACCACCATAGAACCCTGCGCTTCTGAGACAGGCAAGCCTGCACCGATTGCCGCAGCCATTGGCTCGTCAATAAGGTAAACTTCTCGAGCACCCGCACCCAAAGCAGATTCTTTAATCGCTCGGCGTTCTACTTGTGTTGAACCACAAGGTACACATACCAACACACGAGGACTGGGACGCAAGAAATTATTGTCATGCACTTGCTTAATAAAGTGCTGTAGCATTTTTTCAGTCACGTAAAAGTCGGCGATAACACCATCTTTCATCGGGCGGATAGCGCGTATATTACCTGGTGTACGACCAAGCATGCGCTTAGCTTCTGCACCTACTGCCGCAACACTTTTCGGCCCGGCTGCGCGCTCTTGACGAATAGCTACTACTGAAGGCTCGTTTAGAACAATACCCTGGTCTTTTACATAAATCAGCGTGTTTGCTGTTCCGAGGTCGATGGACAGATCATTAGAGAACATGCCTCGAAGCTTTTTAAACATGAAGTGTGTATTCCTGTTTCTATGTTAACGCGTATTTGCAAAGGTGAGATGGCGACGCTTTAACGTGAAGTCGATATTTATTCGCACACTTTAACAATGGGGGCAATTTTGGGCAAGTGATGCTGTCACTTAGAGCCAAAATAACTACTTTATTAACAAGCAAATTTAGCGTTTGCCCCATAAAGGCATAACACCTACGCGTTAATCGATTAATTCATCTTTTAGACCCACTAATGACCCCACGAAAAACGGAAGGTTCAAAAACAATGGTCGATTGGCCAGGTCTTTTTATTTTGAGACCGTCATGGTGTTTTTTAGCCACAGCGTCAAGACCAAGTCCAGCCCCTACTTTTCTAATTGTTGATTTGCTCGCGTTTGTAAATAATGTTGTCGTTTCCTCTATAAACACCATAGGTTAGCGTGGCGTTAGGTGGGTTATCAGCTTCGCCATCTCCATCCCAATCCCAGAGCAACCATGTATCAGGGGTATAAGTCACAGGATAATTACCAGCCCCGTTTGGCGATGATAAACGCATGCCTTCGCCGGTGATATACGCACCTTCACTCAAGGTTCCGTCTTCAGTAGAAACTAGCTCTCCTGAGGCATCATTTATATTAGCGTGTGCAAAGTCAGTGCAGCTATCGTACGTGTTTATGCGCCACGTTTGACCGTCCCAGTATTGGGTACGAAGCGGTAAAAGTAACGCTTCATCAGCCCCGCCGTAGTTGTTTATTAACGTGGCCCGACCGTAGGCAAAGCTGATTGCACCACCAAAATCATCAACACAGGAACCAGCGCAAGAAAGCCCATTAAAGTTGGCGTTTTCAATTTGTCCACTGTCAGCCACCAGCGCGATAGCCGCATTCATATATGCCCCGTCGAGTGCCGCAGTGCCTAACCGACTAAATGCAACGTCATTGTCAGAAAACGCAATTTGCCCTGTCGTCCCGCTTTGAGGCCATGTTATCGAGTTTGTATTTTCTAAACGGTCTAGCAGGCTTCCGTCGTGTTCAACCTGCAAACTTAGGTTTGTTAATTTGTCGAAGCCACCATAGTAGTTCGCGGTGCGGCTGCCATTTTGATTCAGGGCAGTAAGAGTAAAGCTGACTTCGTCAATAGGCTGGTCAAAATAGTTAAAACTATCACTGGCAGTACATGCCGCTACGACATTTCCGGTTAGTGAAAAGTTAGAAGGCGCAAACCTTCCCACATTATCGACCTGCCCTAGCACGGTGGCATTTGTTAAATACGTGCTTTGCGCCGCAATTGATATAGTGCCAACCTCATCATAATTTACGGCTAAGTTAACTTTTCCTTCGTTATCAAAATTAACACTGGTGGTGCTTAATGACCCTGTTGTTCCCCCTGCTGGCAAGGTTTGTTGAGGTGTTAAGGTGACACTACCGGTATAGTGTTCGGCTGTACTGTTATTGGCTAAATCAGCGAAATTATCTGGTACACCATCGTTATTATTATCCTCGCCATCAACCCATTGCACTGTGCGAAGACCGAGTACAAAGTCTTCTCCCGTACGCGCTAGCAATGAACCATTCGCGTTAGTCGCATACCCGTTAGGATTCGTACTGGTAGCGCTGTCATTTAAGATATCCATAGCAAACCCAAACGGTCGAACCGCAAAGATATTTGAAGAGCCCGATATGGCAGTTCTGTCAGTGATTGTTCCAGTAAGCGACAATTCCCCCGCGTCAGGATACTGCACCGTAAACTCCGCACGAGAATTTGCGTCAAACTGCAGCGCAAATGTTTCCGCTGATAACCCAAGTTCGTACGTATTACTGTTATTTGAAAAGGTCATCTTATTCGAACAATTGCTAGAGCTTGCGCAATTGTAGTTAAGGTCCACATCTACGATTTTATTCTTTAAGAGTTCCGAATTTCCACAGGCCTCGACAACATAGGTTTTACTATTAAAGCCTTTATCAGATGGTTTGCCAGATAACTGGGTTACAATAGTGGTGTTGTTATCGGTAAGGTTCTTAAACACTAGACCATCGTCTTCAAAATTAATCTTACATCCTTCAATACCTACATCCTTTCCCCCAATAAAACAGCGAAGCTGGGAAGATGGCGTTTCACCTAGTGTTGCAAGCTTTGTATCGTTCCCTCTAAGACTGTTCAGCGCTAACGAAATTTGCCCCGTAAACGAGACGACATCACTTCCGCTCCACCTAAAGTTGTTTCCATTTTGAGGTGACAGGTTAACCGTTGAAGGCTGAGAGTAGATAAGGTCGCAATTCACATCGGCACAGGCTTTAAGCGTTATTTCTTTAGCTGCACAGCTACTACCTTTGTTGTCCGCTAACTCATAACGATAGTGGTTTAATACTTCGATTACCTCGCGCCCACATATGCCGGGTATATTATTCGGTACTTCGTTCGCCGTTACTTTAAGAGGAGCGGGAATATTTACCGTAGGTGAAGAAATAGATTCAATTCCCCCGCCGGCGTTAAATCGCCCAACAATAGTTTCATCGCCTACATTAGCAAACGTCACCGTGCCTTTGGCAATAACTAATGCTTTAGGGTTGGAGCCATCTATGAGGACGTCACCGTCTACATAAATGGCTAGGTAAGCACCATCAGCAACGGTAACGTTGGCATTAGCCATAACGAAGCGGGTTGGTTGTCCTACGGGATTAGTGCCAGGGTCGGAAATATAGATGCGTGTTGGGGCTATGACGTTATAGTTGCCCGCTGCCATCAGCACATTCTGCCTGTTGAAGTAGTAATCCCCCGCTAAATTACCGGCGGTTATTTCGGGGCCGCTGTCATCAACAGTAATACTTGGTATTGCTCTGGCTTGTGACTCAGTCAGTGAGTCTGTGTTATTCACTGTACAGTCGACACCTGGCTCTCCACATTTAGGATAATCCGCCGTGCCTTTTGTTCCTCCGGGGATTAATTGGGTTGCACTCAGTACGCCGCTGTTTTCATCAATGATACGGCTATTCGCGGGAAGATTAATGGCCGAGCCGCCAAATGCTGCTACCGCGCCAGGAAATGCCACGTCACAACTTGGCACCTCACCACTAAAGACAAACTCGGATGTCATAGCCAGAATGCTTGCCTCTTCTCCAGTGTGATTACGTTCTGAATCTAAACTGCGGTCTTCGTCAACGCGAAGGCCTAACCTGTCTTTGTTTACTTGGCAGCTGCGTAACCAGCCACCATCGGCGCCATTGCGACTAATCTTACTAGCAGCAACTAATGGGGTTTGCGTATAAGAATTCTTAAAGTTATTTCGAAAGCAGCCGTCACTCCAGCCTTGAATAAGCACATCTGCAAAGTCTGCCTCCCACACCACCTCTACACCATTATCGTCAAAGAACCTGCGATCAAACCCTTCTGTAGTGGCCATGTAAGCAACGGTCTCGAGTTCTGTTACCGGTTCATAATCGGTTTCTGACGCTTCCAAGGCGATGTAGTATGAGGGCGCTTCATATTTTGCTGCAATGGTTAAAAATGGCAGTAAATGTTCATTAGGAGGCTTTTTCCCGTTTACGTCTACTTGGTTATTCACGGTTTGAATAGAATGAAAGAAAACCGGCTGTTCACCAAAGTCTGTCTGTAGAGGCACTTGTGCGTATCGCGCATCTTCTTCGCCAACCTTCAACGGCCCATTGGGCTCGTACCAAGGAGAACTAGTAGAAGCTTGAATAGTAGTAGCATCTAGCTGCATTTTCCCTACTTCAACGATATCCCCGTCAGGAAATTCATGAACGCCATAGGCAATAGCTAAGTAATGACCACCCATGGTGATATGAGGGCCATCTTCACCAGAAGGCTCAAGCGGTAATGCTTCAAAACCTGTACGGGTAACGTTG
Source organism: Pseudomonadota bacterium (assembly GCA_034190055.1). GTDB lineage: Bacteria > Pseudomonadota > Gammaproteobacteria > Enterobacterales > Alteromonadaceae > Alteromonas. The sequence goes on from JAXHTT010000063.1 coordinate 4,924, forward strand.
CGGATTTTAACGATGGCAGGGTTCGAACCTTGATTTGTCGATAGCATAAACACGGCTGGAGGCTCGTCATAAACTTGCGAAAAGCTTATGGTTGTCCACTCTGCTTTGTTATAGGTATTTTGAAGTTCGATAAACCTGCCTTCGATTTGAGGGACGGCTAACACGGGCAGTGCTAATACAGATAACATCCCAAAAAAAAGTGCGCGAACACGAGATATACAGTATGTCATTATTCTTCCTGCCTCACTTCAACAAGAACGCGTTTTGAGGTTTCAAGTTGGCCAGCGCTACACTGCGCTTCTGCCCCCAACGCATAAACCCTAATTTCACCAGCGGCGACTTCTGGCTCTTCTACCTCAGTCTCCACATCGCAAGAGAGTGTAATCGAACAATTCTGCACGTTAGCCGCATTGATAGTTATTGGCTGAGTAATAGCGGTACATGCTGGATTGTTACCGTTAATTAGTCTAGAAATCGCAACTTCCATTCCGCTCTGCGCGGCCAAATAAGCGCGAGCGCCATAATACTCAATGGATTGCTGGCGTATATTGGATGAGATTTGATTGGACAACGCAATACCAAGCCCTAAAAGAACAATGCTTATAATAATAGCCACAATGGTTGTAGAGCCTCTTTGCTTTGAAGGCGAACCGCAGAAGCCGACAGTCCGTCGGTTTTTGATATAACTAAAGTTTGGTCGCGTTTTTTTATGGCACATTTGGAAAGTGAACCTCATGAACAACCGATATCTGCTCATCATCACTGCTTTCTAGCGTCATTTGCAGCTCTATTAGACCGTTTTGTCGTAGTCCTGCGGTTACTACGTTCGCGCTCCACGATGTCACATTAGTACCAATAACGCCGGAAGTAGCACCTTGCGTTCTTATTAAACGCTCTCCCTGAGCGGTAGATGTTCTGCACACTGTTACTTGTTCTTCAGGAACAAAGAAGCGTTTGCCAGGGGAGGATTGTGTGTTCGCGGCGCTAAGCATGAGGTCATATTGATTATCGCTAGTCGGCTCAGAAGCCGCATCAGCAATAGCATCTATAGTTCGTCCGTTGTCATTCACGCTCTGCGGGTTTGTAGGGTATATCACAAGTGTGTCATTCACACTTAACTGACTATTGAACACGACTACGTGCATAGGGTTGTTGAACGCATCACCCACGTAGGTGCCACTTTCTTTGATGGGGTAATAAGACAGGCACCCTAAACTAGCATCAAACGACACTGAATTCGGTACCACATTGCGCAGCTCTTTTTCCAGTCGCAAAATAATAAAGCGCGCGTCTGAAACAAGGCGTGTACGCTCAGCACCTGTTATATAAATTTGTGCACTTAAAGAAATCACTTGGGCGACAGAAACGCTAATTACACCCAAAATAGTGATTACTAAAATAAGCTCTATAAGCGTGAAACCGCGCTGGGCCTGTGCATTTGGAAGGGACATTAATAGCTCCCTCGATAAGCACTGAAGTTGTAAACTTGGCCGTCTGGAGCTGTGACCGCGATATCGATACGCTTGTATTGTTTCGGTGCTCTTTTGTTTAAGTCTGACTCAATTGAAGAGTCATACGTAACATCTACTCTGTATGCAAAGCCATTATAATTCCCGCCAACATTGCTCATCGCATAACCATTATAGTCATCTACATCGTCATAAGCTTCTTCAGAGGTTTCACCAGCGTCTGGGCCTAGAGCGTCGGAACACAGGTTATCGCTGGCATTAGACGGATCAGGCTTATCGACACAGGTGACGAATGGCGGGCTTCTGTCGCTGTTTTCATCGTAAGAGCGACTTAGAATATCGTTCATTAACGATTGGCCCAACTTAGCTGCTTTTACTTGACGAAATGGTTCAGCCGTTTGTTCAGCTTGCGGCACAATTAGCGACAGCACTATTGTTAAGCTGATAGTGAATACAACAATACCAATTACCAGCTCTAATAAAGTAAAGCCTTCACTGTGTTTTTTACGCGTAGGAAACATTGCGCTAGCACGCATAAATGGCCCCTTCACTTTGCAAACACATGGTAAAGGTACTTATTTGAATTTTGCAGTTAGTTGAGCAGGCAATATTGCTTGGTCGGCCAAACCCGTCAAACTGAATTTGGGAAAAACTATCGCCGTTTTCATCTGCAGTTTGAAAAGTAAAATCAGTATTAGAAGCATTGATCACTTGGTCTTCATCAAACGCAGTGGAAAGAGCGTTTGCGCAGTCGTGTCCAGCGGGGGGAGCAATAACTGTACTGGTTATTTTCACGCAGCTGCTGTCTTGTATGTTTTGCATGGCGCGAAGCTGCATATTGCGCACTAGCTGAAGGGTTCTGTCCCGAAGCGCAATAGCTTCTTCGGTGTCGTTACCAAGAAAGCGAGGTGCGGCGGTTACCGCCAGCACCCCAATAACCAATATGGTTATAATAAGTTCTACGAGTGTAAAACCGTTTTTCTTCACATTACTGGACGCAAGTGTTGACTGTGATTTCAGGACGTTCGCCCGCTACCTCAGGATTTGTATACACGACGGTACAATCAGCAGTGGTAGCCGTAGGAGGTGTGTTCTCATAGTCACCAAACCCAGTGTAGTATACAAGAATAGAATCCGGGTCAGCTGTAATTAAAGCGGTCGCGTACTCTGCCGTATCGTAGTCGACAATGCTGGTAAAGTTTCCAGCAACTTCAGCATTTGGATACCCAAAAACTGTCGTAACGGAAGTTGTAGAGTTTAATTCAACGGTTCCAGTTGCGCCAGCTTGATCTTGTACTAAGGCTTTACCATAGATAATGGATGAAGCAGACTCTAGAGAGCCAGCAATACCTTCCAATACAGAATCACGTGCATCGTCTTGAAGGTTCAAAAACTTAGGTGCTGCGGTTACCGCTAGAATACCCAGCAATACAATAACAATGATTAACTCGATTAGGGTAAAACCCTGTTGTGTTGATACTTTTTGCATAATCAAACTTCCTGAGTATTAATTAAAAAACAGTAACCTGGCCAGTGGCTGGGTTGTAAGTGAAACCGTCAAACGAGGTACCGTCAGGCGTGCCGTCTGCTGGTGCTGAAGTATTAGGTAAACCCATAGACTCAACTAAGTAGTAAACACAAAGCGTGTTTGCGCCAGAGTCATCTGAACGTACCGCGTATCTGAAATCAGCAACAACCGTATCGTTTGTAGATGTGGTGTTGGTAGGTGCCGACTGTAGAATTAGGTCAAATGTGTTTTTACACTCGGTATTGTTAACCGTAGAAATAAGTGTATTACCAGTAGAACTGCCGGTAGGGTAACCAATGGTACCGTCAACGCCCACTGGCGTTTGGTCGTAAGTAATTACTGTGCCGTTGCCGTTACCGTTGTTTCCACTTGGGCGACCTTCTACTTCCCATTGTGCGCGCACAAGACCAACAGCAGCGGCGAAGCCCCCTGCTACACCTTCTACACTGGCCTCTCGCGCTTCATCGGTAACATCGATAAAACGCGGTAGCGCCGTAGCCGCAAGCAAGCCTAAAATAATTACAACAATGATAAGCTCTATTAGCGTAAAGCCTTGCTGTCTACTGTTCATAGCATCTCCTAGATTAAAAAATAAGCGCACAACTCCGACGCTTAGTTAATATTTCTTTCTCTTACCACGCCGCTGCCGGCGTTATACTCAAACCAAATCTTGTCTTGAAAAAGGTATGCACATCGCAAATAGCCGTTCACGTATTCATCGTTTACCGATACTTCAGACGACATATCAAATTCTCTTAATGTCGCTAACGTGAATATATATTCACAGGCATTTCCTAACCCAGCCTCAAGCCCTTCAGGCCAACCTTTTGTATTTACGAATAACTCTGCAGCCACTTCTTTTTGCTGCTTTATGCTACCACTGGCATCAAAGTCGGTTTCGTAAATCAAGACCTTGGGTTGCTTTGTCTTTATCCATTGCGCTCTAGCCAACATAACAACCCGTTGATACTGAGCTACTGCGTTTTCTTTGTTTACCTGTTCAGCTTCTTCTACCACTGGTGCTGCGTAATACACATACGATGTAGTCAAAATGGCGAGCACCAATCCAATCACAATAAAGTTAAACAACCCTGCTCTAGCGCTAGCCACGATTTACCCCACTGAAATAGCGAAACCTTTACCCGCCTTTCACCGCCGACATCATGTTCCACATTGGTGTAAAGATGCCAAGCGCAAGTATCAACACCATTACCGCCACAAAACCGATTAAAATAGGTTCTATTTTGGCGGTTAAGCTCTTTAAGTCGAAATCGACTTCACGTTCGTAATAATCAGCGCTTTCTTCTAAAAGCGGCTCTAATCGACCCGTTTCCTCACCCACAGCAATCATCTGTAGTACAAGTGTAGAAAACAGTTCGCTATTTTTCGAAACTCTCAGCAAACTTTCGCCCTTTTCTATGCCCTGACGCATTTCTTTTATGCGCATCTGCATGTGGGCGTTATCTACGGCATCTGCGGTTAACGATAACCCTGCGGTTAACGGTACGCCTGCACGCAGAATCATAGAAAAGCTACGGCTATATCTTGACAACAATGATCGCTCAATAATGCTGCCTACAACAGGCAACTTTAGTTTAAATTTGTCCCATTTAAGTCGTCCATTAGTCGAATTAACGTATTGTTTAGCTGAGAAAATCATTCCAATTAATACGATTAAAATTAACCACCAGTAGTTTACAAAGAAGTTTGAAGTGCCTATAAGCACGCGAGTCATTATGGGTAGCTCGGTGTCGAACCGCTCGAACATTTGTGTAAAAACAGGAACAACGAAAAGATTCAATATGAACATTGCAATAGCGAGCGCTATCAATACAAAGGTGGGGTAACGCAACGCCGATTTAATGCGCTTTCGCGTTTCCTGTTCCCGTTCAAAATAAAGTGCTAACTGTAGGAAAACATCGTCCAACTTACCGGTATTTTCACCTACTACGACAACAGAAATGGTTAACCGCGTGAAGATTTTTTCATACTTCGTCATGGCCGAAGATAAGCTTCTGCCCTGCTCTAACTGGTCGGCTATATCTTTTAAAATTTCTTGAAAACGTTTATGTGAGGCGTTTTCACTTAGCCCTTTAATTGCGCGAATAATAGGAATACCCGCTTTTAACAACGAGTACATTTGGCGAGAAAAGATGATCATCTCATCCAGTCCCACTTTTGGTTCAAAGAGACTTCCCATAGCAAAGCCATCATTAGCTTTCTCGCCACTTGACTTTTTAGTCTCTTGTATGGAAATCGGTACGATATTTTTAGACAACAAAGCCTGCGCCGCTGCTTGCGCAGACGCAGCCTCAATAATACCTTTTTGAGGGCCACCTTGAGCCGATTTACCCGCATAACTAAATTGAGGCATTAGTGGTTCACCACCTCAGGCACAAATTCAGCCACCTTAAAGACCTCATCTAACGAGGTTTTACCTTCTGCGGCATAATCAAGTGCCATATGTGAAAGGGGCACAAAGTCTTTGTTGGCTTTTGTGGCATCAACAAACCCCTGAGTATTGTCATCTCGCAGGGCCTCCATCATGTCTTCGTTCATCTCTAAAAACTCAAACACGCCAATACGACCTTTGTAACCAGTATGGTTGCAGCTATTGCAACCCCGTCCTTTATAAAAGTTCGCGTTTGCTAGCTCTGGCTTTAAAAAACCTACCCATGCTTGCTCTTGCGCACTGGGCGCTCGCTCTTCTTTACAGTTTTCACATACACGACGTACCAAACGCTGGGCCAACACCCCACGCAGTGAAGTAGCTACTAGATAGGGCGCCGCGCCCATATCGATAAGACGGATGGCGCTAGTTACAGAATCATTGGTGTGGAGCGTACTTAATACCAAGTGGCCAGTTAGTGCGCCTCTAAGTCCAATTTCAACGGTTTCTTGATCACGCATCTCCCCCACCATGATGATGTCAGGGTCTTGTCGAAGGGTGGTACGTAAAATTGACGCAAAGTCGAGACCAATTTTTGAGTTTACTTGCACTTGATTAATACGAGGCAAGCGATATTCAATGGGGTCTTCTGCAGTAATGATTTTCAAATCTGGCTTGTTGAGTTCGCTTAATGCGCCATACAAGGTAGTGGTTTTACCTGAACCTGTCGGCCCAGTGACCAATATCATACCGTGAGGTCGGTTAATGGCTGCGCGAAATTTCTCGGCCATAGCATCCGGCATCCCCGTCTGATCTAACGTCAAAAGACCCGCGGATTGATCTAGCAAACGCATAACCACCGCTTCACCGTTAGCGACAGGCATGGTTGAAACACGCACATCAAGGGTGTGACCTTTCACTTTAATATTGAAACGTCCGTCTTGAGGAATACGCTTTTCTGATATGTCGAGACCTGACATGAGTTTGAGTCTAAGCACCAACGCAGCGGCAATTTTGACCTGGTTTAGCGTGTTTTCCTGCAGCACGCCGTCTACACGCTGCCTGATTCGCAGAATATTCTCATCTGGCTCGATATGAATATCAGATGCTCGTACCTGTACTGCATCTTCAAAAATAGAGTGAAGCAGTTTTACTACTGTGGCATCTGAAGTGGTATCGTCGAGAGCAGACAATTCAAAGTCGGCCTCATCGGCGTACTCTTCACCTAATTTTTCTGCAAATGACGCTATATCTTGGGTACGACGATAAACCGAATCAAACGCTTCTAACATTTGATTTTCTTGAACTATTGCCAGCTCAATATTTCGGGGCGCTACTAAAGGTCCCAACTGATCAAGACCGCCTAAGTCAGTGGGGTCGCTCATTCCAATCAGCACTTCATCGTCGTCAGCTTCAAGTACTAGCGCGCGATAACGCCTTGCATAGGTTTCTGGGATAAGTTGTGCTTGCTCTGGATCTATTCGACGCTGTGTAATATCCAAAAAAGGAATATTGAGCTGCTGAGCAAGAAAGCGAAGAAGTTGCGGTTCGCTGATAAACCCTAAGTCAATAAGCGTATCACCAAGTTTTCGCCCGGATGACCGCTGTGCCGATAGCGCATTATCAAGCTGCTCGTTGGTAATGATATTTTCGTGAACTAATAAATCGCCGAGGCGCATCTTTAATCGAGGACGCATTAAGGTTGCTCCTGTAAATCAGTTAGGCGGGCACTAGCATATTGCGATGATGTAGAAGAGAGGCCACCAATCGCAAGGGCTCTGGAATATGAAGATATGGCTAAACGCTTGTCAGACAGTGCGTCGTAATTAACCCCCAGTGCCAACCACCATTTTGCATTATTTGGTTGTAGCGAGGTCATGGCGCTAAACGCCGAGATAGCTTGTTCTGGTTTATTAACTGCTTGTGCAGAGGTCCCCTTTAGTATCAGATAATCGATACGTTTTTCAGCCAGTGCTTTGGCATCTAAGCTGTCTGGCATAAGGTTCAGAGCTTCTTCAAAACGGCTTTCTTGAACCAATATCTTAGCCATGAGTTCGCGCCACACTAACGCCTCTGGTGATATTACAACGCCTTCTGAAAGTACCTGTAACGCTTGTAGGTTGTTATTTTGACCAAAATAAAGTGCGGCCAATTGTTTGCGAGCCTCGGTATTTTGCGGGTAGGTAGATAGTGCAAGCGTAAAGCTTTTTTGGGCGTCGTCGAAAATACCAAAATTGTAAGCTTTAAGCCCTGCCTCTAAATGAACGGCGCTTTGTTGCTCTGGGGATTTAGGCGTAACGTCAATCGCAGGCTCACGTGAAATAATGCTGTCTGGCTTAGGCGAGCTCAATTCACTGCTTGTTTTAACGTTTGCTCCCAGGTTTGTCTTGTTGGCTGTTTGTATGTTTGCCTTTTTATCTGAGTCAGTATTCGAGTTTAAGCCTGAAGAGTTAGCCTCTTGTGCATGCTGCCTATATTCTGCTTCGTCATCGACTACCGTCTCATCAATACTATTAAACACAAGCTGGGCCACATCAGAAGGCGTATTTTGATACCCCAAATCTTCTTCGGATAACGGCGTAGACTTCATGCCTTCTAACCGCAGTTTGGCGCTATCAACATCTTGCTTGGTTGTACTTTCATCGTTGGTTTTAATTAGCTCGTTTTGAGTCGAGCTTGCTACTGTATTTTGCTCTTTAACCTTTGCGGAATCGTTAGCGCTACCTGTTTCACCAGCACTATTACTATCCACAGGCTCTGTCACACTATTCAACACCAGCCAAATAACTAGCCCTAGTACGATGAGCGCAATCAGCGCTTTAGGCCAAAGCGAACGATTTGCAACGTGCACCGTAGGCGGCAAGCCAAAATCTTCGCTTTTATTTCGATCATCAAGGGACTTTAGGGTGTCATTTAAAATACTCATAAATTAGGCGCTCCATAAAAATGAAGCACACTCGCTATAGCAAGCACTGCGATAGATAAAATAACGACACTTTGTCTGGGTACTAGCCGCCGTTTACAGTCATCGGTATCGAACACCGCATTTACTGTATGTAGCCAGTTTGCTGATTCCTTACCCTGACCATAAGCGCGAAGAAGAATTTTGTGGCAAACAATATTGACCAACCGTGGCGTTCCACGGGTTACCAATGCAATAAACGCACGCAAACCTTTTGATATTAACTGCTCACTGCCCCCGGCAGTGGTTAGTCTGTGCCCTATGTAATAGTCCACTTCTGCAGAGGTCATGTTACGCAGCGTGTAAGAAAAGCTGATGCGTTGACGGATTTGCCTAACCTTGGGGTTTGAAAGATTAGCGTCAAGCTCTGGCTGACCGAATAAGACAATTTGAAGCAGCTTGCTTTTTTCTGTTTCTAAGTTGCTAAATAAGCGCAGCATCTCAAGTGCATCCCAGCTTAACGATTGCGCTTCATCAATAATCAGTACCGCTTGCCGTCCCTCTTGTTTGAGCGCTAAAAGCCTTGACTCTATGGCACTATGTAACCCCTGAGAGGCTTCGTTTTTACTCATATCAATACCTAATTCATTGGCGAATGCTATACGCAACTCGTCAGGACTTAGGTATGGATTCGGCAAGTAACAGGCTACGAATTTATCCGAAAGGTGGTTTATAAGCTTGCGGCACAACAGGGTTTTGCCGGTACCTACTTCACCGGTCACTTTAATAAATCCTTCAGACATACTTAGCGCAGACAAAATGACTTTTAACGCTTCGTTATGCGGTGCCAGCGCACAAAAGAAATCCGTGTTCGGCGTGAGCGAAAACGGCATTTCCGTGAAGTGATAAAAGCCCTGATACATAATTAGTTTCTATACCATTGGTCAAGTAGTGACTGAGTGCGAATACGTTGCTTTTCCCATGTATCTGGCTGTACAACAGAAGGACGAATAAGAATGACCAATTCGCGCTTGCTCTGGGTTTTCGCTTTGTTTTTAAAGGCGTTACCGATAATAGGGATATCACCTAACAGCGGTGTTTTGGACTCTTGTTCGCTGGTAACCGTTTCCATTAACCCCCCTATCACTACAATTTCACCGTCGCGAGCGCGGATCACTGTATCTGATTCACGGATATTACTTTGCGCCAGCGGTAACAAAATTTGTTGGTCACCCACTTGAATAACCTTTGTTTGTTCCGCTGTTTCCGTTACTGAAGGGTGAACATGGAGTATCACAGAGCCACTCTTATCTATTTGCGGAGTTACATCCAAAGCAATACCAGAGAAGAAAGGGGTTAGTTCGATATCATTCTCGTTCTCAGTCTGGGTCGCACTCTGATCTTCACTCGTCGACACATCGGTAACAAAATATTCATCTTGCCCTACTTTAATAACGGCTTTCTGATTGTTAGTCACCGTTACGCGCGGATTACTGAGCATTTGCACGTCGCCTTGTGTTTGAAGCATATTGATAACACCATCAAAGTCACCGCGGGAAATACGTAATGTTGATACCCCTCCGATGTCGGTGGAAATAGTGTTACCGATGGCATTTACGGCGTTAATAGCCGGGTCAATACCCGCAGCGGTATTTGCTGCAAAATTTGAAGCAAGTGCCCCGCCACTAAAGCCGAAATTAACGCTCCCCGTTAAACCACTTGCTATTCGGTCCCATCTTACGCCTTGTTGATAACCGTCATTGAGCGTGACTTCAATAATGCGAGCTTCTAGAACTACCTGACGTTGCAGGCTTTCTTGACTTTGATTTAGAAAATCTTTCACCACGGCAATTTCGCTAGGTAGCGCGCGAACCGTTACCAAGCCCGCTTGCGGCGAGACCACAACCTGACGGCCTTCTGTGGGCGATACTAATACCTTCAAAGCCTCTTTCAAGTCACTCCAAAAATCGTTTTCACTGGTAGTTTGAATATTTGACCCATTGAGCTGCTGTATATTGTTGCCGCCAAGACCACCTTGACCACCAAAACCGCCTTGACCACCCAGAGCGTTACCGCTGATATTATTGTTGCCGTTAATACCGCCGTTGTTACCGCCATTATTTTGGTCCTGCTCGCTGACGCCACCCGCAATTACGCTCACGTTTGATACACCAAAACGCTTGATCATTAGGAAGTTAACCGGGATAGATTCTGTCTTTAACTGCGACGGCATCACCTGGATGACTTTGCCTTCTAAAAATACATCCAGCGGATACATTCTAGAAATAATCGTAAGCACATCATCAAGGGCAACGTCTTTAAGCGTTAGGCTGATTTGACCTGACACAGCTGGGTGTACGGCCACGCTATAAGGCGTATCTTCCACTAGCGCATCGAAGAAAGGGCGAACATCCACATTATTGGCCGATACGGCAAACATTTTCTGAGACGTAGGAGCTGGTAGCGACTGATAGCGAGCCACTTCTGACAGCAATTCTTGGTTTAACTGCGGTGGAGGCGCGGGTTTGGTAACCGCTTTGTTTTGCGAGCGATTCAGCTCGTCGCGGATATGCGGTTTTACTTCCTCGCCAACACCATAGGTTTGACAACCCGCTATAACAAACGCCGCAGCTAGCATCAGTGCGTTAGAAATAAGGCTATTTTTTAATTTCATATGCATACATTCTTAGTATTTTCTGCTGACGACCGTCAGTTATAATCACGTGTTTAGGGGTTATTTTGGTCACAGTAAATTCATTCAGCGTGTCACCCTCTCGATAAGACTTGCCAGAGATGATCGCGCTGTAACCGGAACTGCGTTTAAAAACTGACTGCAGTGCCAACTCGCCATCTAAAAGGTTGCTTTCGCTTGCACTCGCCCCCTTGAACTGGGGAGGTTTAGTTGGGTCTACGGCGGCTATTGCAGGCTTGAAAACACTACCCATTACCAACAAACTAAATATGAAGCATTTCATTGTCTTCACCTAGACTCCCTAAAGCGAAATGAAGGTAGCGTTATTGCTTACTGTCGCTAACCCCAATGTCAGTGATGCACTGGGGTATTCGTCGACGTTATAAGCGAAGTCCGTCACAATGACTTTTTCTGGTGCCGCTTGAAGACGCGCTAGATAACTGCGTAAGTCGAAGTAACTACCCTCAATCACTAAACGCATATTGTGACGATAGAATGATGTACTTTGCGTTTCACCTTCACCAAAACGAATGGTTTGAGTAGGTTCAACGTTAAAATTAACCAAGCTCACATTATTTTCTTCGTTTAACAACGTCATTAGTAACTCAGGCATTCTGTCAGCAGCCACGAAGCCTTCGTTCAATGAAAGTAACGCTTCGTCAACGCTTAGTAGCGCTTTTCTCGCGTTATCTAACTCCTGTTGCATCCTTTGCGTGTAATCGACAGACAATGCTTGTTGAATAGCATCTCGCTGAATGACAAGCGCCTTGTACTCGCTTTCTTTTCGAGTAGCGGTTTTGTCAGCGGCAGACATGTCTTCCAGCGCTGGCGATATGCCAAACCAAAAGAACAGATAAACGATAAGGCCAAAGCTCACCCACAAAATAAGCTGCTTTTCTCTGTTTTCGAGCGCTGAAAACTTATCAGAGAGCTGTTGATACTGACTCATCAGCGTCTCCTTCAAAATCAGTTGATATTAAAAATTGCTTCACGTTTTCAGCCCCATCTACTTCGTCAAACTTCACTGACGAAAATGATTTACCCTGAAAGAAAGGTGATTGCTGTAACTTTTTTAACCAAATAGGAATAGACGACGGTGCCACCGTTTGTCCTGATAAACGAATTTTCTGGGTATCTATGTTTATGCTGGTAAGCCAAAGGTTCTGGTTGTGATAATTGGCTAAGTCGTCCATCACTTCGCCATACTTGGTTGCATCAAAAGACAGCTCTCCACTTTCTAGATAGGCAAGCAATTGCTTTCTGTTTTCTATCTTTGCATTCACTTGCTCAAGCTGCTGCTGAAGCGTTTTGGTATCACGCTTTTTCTCTAGGGCATTATTCAGCGTTTTAATTTCGTTATTGATTTGGCGGGTTAACGCTGATTGCTGTTCTATTTTTTCTTGTTTAGCGTTTAGTAATATATTTAAAGCCACAACGGCGATTAGCATTACTCCAAACGCTACGCCGTTTACCCAAAGTACCTTTGATAGGGGCAAGCGCTCTCTTTTAGGCTTAAGCGAGGGGTGATAAAGGTTTATCGTGCGTTTCACTGGGCCCCCCTCGCTGCAACAAGCGCACTAGCCAAAGCAAAATGGCAAGTGGGGTCAACAACGTCAGCTAATTCGAGCTGCGCAACGAACTTTTTCATAGCCGCAGGCTGAAAGGGCTTTAAGCGCTCTATAACAGGCTCGCAATCAAACTGTGTTCTGAACAGAATTTCTTTTAGCGGGGGCTGTTTTAGCTGTGACTCATAGAAATCCATTGAACGTTGAATTTCTAAACCAAGCATGTCGCTTAATTGGGCTAAATCTTCTGGGGCGGAGGATTTTTTTACAAATCCCCTTAATCGACGCGATAGCCAAATAGCACGCGAGCGCACTATCATCAAAAAAGGTTCGCTATTGGGCTCTTGAATAATGAGTAATCGCGCGTAATCATCATCAGGCACCATTTCGGTAGCCAGCACTTCTTTGGCGTGGATATGCGTGAGTTTAACCTCTTTCTTTTTCGATAGACTTTGAACCAGTGCAGAAAGCGATGACTTTTCGGCAGCAAACACATCTATTTTCTTGCCGCCGGTTCGGGTTTGGACCGGATAATCGATGTAGTCCAAAACAATATTACTAGAATCGAACGGAACCAACTCGCCAAGTGTCCAAGGTAGCGCCGTTGTAATGTCTTCTTCAGGTAACTCAGGTTTATCGACCTGTACCATATGGTACATTTCTTGTGGAAGCACGACAGATACTCGACACGTTTCCTTATCGAAATCACGCAATGCACCACTTAATTGTGTCTCAAGTGGTTTTCGATTATCGAAAGGAACAGACGCAACTGAGCTAAGTACATAATCACTTCCCCCAAAATTAATCGCGGTAACATGTAACTCAGTCGCACTCACAGACACACCTACGGTGAGCTTTGCATTGTTCTTTTTCGAAGAGAATAAGCTAGATAGCATATGCCTACTTAATTCGTTAGTGTCGAGTATTATCTTATTTTCAACAATACCTTAAGGTGTCAATTTATGACATGGCGCTAACTCAAAAGTAGACTAATTATCTAAATAAACCAAATACCTATATAGCAGAACATTTATATTAATATGTATAGATATAAAGACCTTATTAGTCTTCTAAGGCGGTTACCGACCCGCTTGCTGGGTAATAGTCAAAGTAGGTACCTTTACTCAAGCTAAAGCGACACCAGTAGTTATCTTCATTTGCTTCAAGCTCGGCGTAGTATCTTGCATGTACTTTAAACCCATCTACACGGAGTGGAGATGCCACTACTGATGACCAAATTTTCTCACATCCAGCATCCGACATATTAGCTGTTGGCCATCCATTGTGATTCATACGAACTGGCGTTCGGTTTACTTCACTACCCGCGTCATCATAGTGAATGAGCATTATCATAGAAGTGGGCTGACGTACTCGCCATTGCCAATGTGAAGAAACCACATGCCGTTTAAAAGTATCTAAACGCTCCGCAAAGGCTTCTGTAGTCGTATCTGCTTCACCAACGTGAAAATAGTTAATTGCTACCCCCAGTGTTACCGCAAAAATAACGGCAATGGACGCTTTTATAACGTTTTTCGTGGTATCGGAGTCTTTTTTATTTTTATTCATTTACGGATTCTCAGCTTATCACCGAGGTAACAATTCTTGTTTACCCTCGGTGTTTATCACGATATGCAAGACATAAATCGGCTATCGCAAGCGAAAAACGACCTCGCTATGTCGATAGTTTATCGGCATTTTGAATAAAATATGAAGTAATACTAGTTCGCATAGATAATTAAACGACCCCTCAAGCCTAGCTCGTTTAAAAATATCAATGATTAGCGTTAATGGCTTTTTGCAGAATAGTGATACCCCAGAAATCACTGTCTTTTTGCTTCAGCTGCCACCCATTTTTCATGAGCGCTTTTCGCGTGTAGAAGTTAGTCATACCGTGTCCAAACAGAACCACCTTGGGATGTTTTTCGCTGAGTTTATCGATATGCAGGGAAAGCTTTTCAACTCGCTTTTTAGCAAATTTAAAACTCTCAAAGCGGCCTTTAGTTCCCATAAACCAGAGGGCGCGGCTTAGCAAAACCCAATGCCAACTGCGTAAGATGAAAGGCAGCTTGTAATAAGGTATATCCATTTCTCTCAGTTCCGGTAACTCTTCATCTATTGAAGTTACGCCATACTGAGCAGCTGTTAACCTTGCTCTTAAAAGTGGGCTGACGGCGATATAGCTACCGGTTATATCTATTTTTTGCTTGGGTTGACTGGCTGGGTCTAGGGAAGATTTATTGTAGTTCCGCACCCAGCTTGCATATTCGGCGGCATTCACTTTCTCATTGTGGGCTGAAAGTGGCTTTCCGTGGCGTATGAAAACTACTTCTTTCATCGCGCTTCCTTTCATGACATCCGTATTCATACTAAGTCCATTTAATTAAATCTAACTATTTCGCAAGCGTAATGGGCTATGTGAATCGTTATATATTTCATATGGCGAGAGTATGCGAAAACATAGGGCGTTAGTTTAAACGCAACGCCCTTTGCACATACTGAAACGACGTAACAAAGTTACGCACTCGCCAATACTGGGTCAATAGTTTGACCCTCGCTATCAAGGGAGTGCGCTTTTTGTTCGATGTATTGCGATAGCACCTCTTGTTGCGCTTTGTTTAAACGCAACCCATGCTTAGTTCTGCGCCAAATAACATCTTCCAGCGTACATGCCCATTCACTCTCGATAAGATAGTCTACTTCCGCGCAATACATACCTGCGCCAAAGTCTTCTCCCATCTCAGCAATTGACGATTTTCCTTTTAAAAATTTGTAGCTTAAAAGGCCATATTGACGCGCATAGCGTTGAGCAATATCTTTGTTCAACCACGAGAACTCACCAATTAACTTATCTACAAGCTCGTCTTGGCTTTCGAATGCGCCACCTGGTAAAGGCACATCTTTAGTCCACGCTTTCTTAGCTTTAGGGAAACATGTAGTCAGTTTGTCTACC
>JAXHTT010000064.1:0-20317 GCA_034190055.1 Pseudomonadota bacterium
CAATAGTTCTGCTCAGAGAAAAGAAACGACAGCTCGGTCAAGTTATAGACGAACACGGTATCGACAAATAGCTCTCGCAAGGCTTCGACGTCTTCCATCCAGTAATAAAGATTGGCAGGTGCGTTAACATACTCTGGATTAATCTTATCGAATTCTGGTACGTTACTTTTGTTCGCAAGAAAGTCAGGCACGAACTCTAAACTTTCGTGAAAGTCCCGCAGAATGACTTTCACAGGTAATCCATCTTTCAGTACAACGGACGTATTCTGAGCATGTGCCTCAATGGCTATACCGTGATGAATCAATAAATGCCAGACGGGAAGAACAACCGTGTTAAAAAGCGCTTCTAGCCATTTTTCTACTCCATGTTTCTCAATCCAATGCGCCACGAAAGGCTTTCCGTCAACTTCAGTACTTGCAAGTACGGCGAATGGTACAGTTTGATAATTCAGTTCGTTCAGCACACTGGCATCGCGAAAGATAACACTAAGGCTTGGGGATAAATCATCAGCCCAACTGCCATTTTCTCCACTATCCGCTGATTGCTTTAGCGCAATGCCCGCGTATTCACTTTGTATAGATAGCGCATCACGGCTTTGTAGCCATTCATCTTCGGCTATTAGGTTAGTCAACCAATTTGAAATATGTGGCGCAGTACAAACTGAATGCGGTTCAATAGTGCGCAAAGAGGACGTGTTGACGATATTGAGCGGCAGTTTGACGCTCGCTTTGTTAACGTTACTTGTATTGAGCAAGGTTCTTAATGAAATACTGGCTTGATAATCGTCTCCAGCTAAGCCCAGAGAATAAACGTCACCGTTTGATAACGGTTTTTCAAGAGAAGGCTTTAGCTTGTTATATTGCCACGGATGAACCGGTAAAAAACAGTAACGTAGGTTATCCCCGCCGTGTTTACGTAAGCTGTCAGACAGATTTTTATAGGTAGATTGGCCTAGCTCTCTTTTCCAAAAACTTTGCTCAACTTCACCGTTGAAATTTACGGACAAGTATTCACGCTTTACTGCAAGCCAATGAAGCTTAAACGTATTGCTGGCTTCAGGCCCATATTTTTCGTGGTCTTCAATGCTAAAGCCACTTCTTGATTTAAAGCATGGATGGTACGGGTGGCCCTCAATCAGAGCAGATTCTAAGCGAATATAGCTCAGTGCTCGTCTACTTGAGAGTTGTAGCAGGTTTTGTTGATTCCAGCGGCAAAGTAACAGTGTATGTTTTAAC
The DNA here is from genome assembly GCA_034190055.1 of Pseudomonadota bacterium. Lineage (GTDB taxonomy): Bacteria > Pseudomonadota > Gammaproteobacteria > Enterobacterales > Alteromonadaceae > Alteromonas. Next base: position 1,237 of record JAXHTT010000064.1, read on the forward strand.
TCTTCGACTAGCTTATTTTGTCTTTCTTTGCTGCAAGGAAGCGTATGGATAATCTTCGCTGCGTCAGATAACGTAAGAGGGTCACCGTTTATCTTAATAGAATTGGCATCTAGACGAACCCGACTGAAAAGCGTCTGTTTACCATTAGCTGTTACAAAATTGTCGCCCACTTGAAATGTGAAAAGTCCATCCTCAAAACAGAAATCAATTAAGCCTTCGAAGATAAGCGCTTCAATTAATTGTCGGACAACGCGTTTCTCGTTTTTACACAATACTTTTACACTTGTTCCTGTAGGCACGCTGAGATGCTCTTCGGTAGTGTCTAGAGTGCAACTAGCAAGCATCAGCAATCACCTCTTCTAATTCACTCGCTTGTTTACAAACGAGCGATGGCGTGTCACTTCGAACCGCAACGCTTTTAAACGGGTTGGTTACCCAGACATAAACAGCTAGCTCGTCTTCGGCTTCTAACTCATCCACGTCTTCAACGCGAGTCAGAAGATTGGCCTTGAAAGGCAGCTTTTCTCGGCGCAATACCGATGTGACGAATGCTGTGCCCAACGAACCTAAAGTGGGAAGAATGGAATTTAGCCTGGTGTACACTTTTTGAAGTAGCGTACCTTCTTGAACAAGTTGATCGGCACCTAGGCGATTGATGACAGCGAATAATTGATTAAAGAATAAGTAGTATGTGAAGCGATTAATTATCATTTGTTCACCGTAAAACAGGTCATCGCACTGAGCGAGTCGCGGTTCCATAGTCTCAAGAATTTGCTGTCTTTCTTTTGACAAATAAAACCCTTGGTTATCACGATAATAGTAAGCAGTTGGGTAACCTTCGCTTAAATCCAGAAGCGAATTTTGCTGGTGCGCCTCTAACGCTATACCACACTGGTCAAAAAGTCTGATTGCTGGCTCAATTGCACAGTCTAGGTAATTATCAAACCAAGTTAGCGCGACATCAGCACATTCCTCGCCTTCTTTCTGGGCTAACATTTGGATTATTTTGGCAAGTCGCGAGTAAGTTCCTGGTGCAAGTGGCTCTTGTACCAAGGCGGCTATAGATTGCGTTCCGCCAAGCCCTGTGATTTCATTTTTTGAGTTAAATGGATTTTTTCTGAGTATCAACTCAAACCCACTTTCTTTTGAGGCGCCAGCGTTCAATGAAATATAAGCCGGGTCGTCGATGAACTTGAATTTAGGATAAAGCCTTGAAAAGCCGCATCGTTGAAGCAGTCGACAAAGTGTTACTCCGGCCTCTAACTCATGGTGCATGTTCTTTCGCAACGAATTCGTTACTTTTACTGGTATCGATAGCTTAACCATGTAATTAAGCTCGGCGTTATACAACGTTCTGACGGAAGACGTAGGTGTAAATAGAGGCCCTAATTCGCCCAATTGAATCAACTCACCTTTGTTGAGCAGATCTTGAATGTGAGGCTTAGCGCACAACCAATCCGCTTGAAGCGGATGCAGAGCCAGCAGCTTTAAACTGTCTTTTCGAAGTTTTTCGATAAGTGTTTTTGTAGAATCTTTGCCATCGCTTAAAACAATATCTTCTAGTATCTCAAAGGCTGAAATTGACTCAGCACTATTAGAAAGAGTGATATCCTGCTTGGCAGCAAAATAATGCAGTCTAAATTGGCCTTTTAGCTCTGGGGTAAAAAGTTCATGCTGCCATCGGTGCATGCCCTGTCTTGACTTTGGCGTGGGGTGTAACCAATGACCAAAAAGTATAGCTTGTTCAGAATCAATAAACTTATTACTTGCGAGATCGGGATCGCCAGCACGGTTTTCTAAGTAAAGCGCCATAATCTGATGGCTTTCGATTGTTCTGGCGTAAAGCTCTAAACTCTGCTCGTCGACTGCATCATTTAGCTCATGGCTCTCTTTGCTACCACTGTATATTTCGTCAATAAGCAACAAAATAGCGTTCATTAATGATACTTCTTCCCATTGAAAACTATTGGGGAGTTGCTTGAAAACTGCTGTGAATGCATGACGACCTACTGTAGAGCGGTAGGATGCTGATATTGAAAGTCGAGTATTAGTAGAGGTTAAATATAGCTCTACGGCATAGTTGTCGTTTGGTTGTAACTGTATTCCTGTCCGAATTACCCAGTCTTCTTTTGTGTGCCAAACACCGGAATCGATTTCTTTAATATAAGCATTAAAAAACGCTTGAAACGACGCGATATTAGCTTGTTTCTTAGCTACTGAAGTCATGTACAGACCCTTTTAAGATGAGCAAATTACCGGGCCAATCTAGTGAGAATAGTTCTCATTAGCAATAAATTTTACATTTGTTACATGTGGGTATTTTTTAGGTAGTAATGTTTATAAACCAAAACCACTGCGAGTAAAAAGGTCACCCATTCAGCCGCAGGCAGCGCAACGAGGAAGGAAATGTTGATGTCGTTACCTTCATTAGCCAGGGGTGATGGCGTGAAGTGAAATAGCAATACTAGGAAACTAACAGGAAATAAAATGCTTCTACCTAACGCTATGACAGCGGAATGTAATGGTTTTTCAATTGCAGTCAGAAATACACTGAGCAGTACGTTACAGCCATTTACAAGAAACAGTGGCCAAACATATAAAATGATGGTGTGCGCGTATTTAGTAGCTTGTTGTTGGGAAGGCTCGATAAAAAGCGCCACAAAAACATGATTAAACCACAGTAAACAAACCGTCAATATTAGCCCTGCTATGAATGCTGTAGTTAGCGCTATAAGCAGGAAAGCATTGACACGTGACGTGTGGCTCGCTCCGCGGTTGTAGCTAACGAGCAGGTGAAGCGCATCTGCTATACCGAAACTAAGCATAATACTTAAAAAGATAAAGTAGTTAACTACACTATATGCCGCAACGCCAATGCTGCCAGAATTGATAACGAGCAGAGTGTTAATTACAAGAAAAAGAACACCCACAGAAATTTCATTAGTAAACTCAGATAATCCATTTTTCACGGCTCTGAATACACGACGCCATGGCTTATTAAACGTTGAAAAGGTTATTGCACGATTTTTGTCAGCAAAATAAAGAAGTAGTACAGAGAGCTGCACAATTTGAGCAGCAGCCGTTGCATAAGCTGCACCTTTAATACCGTATCCCAAGTACGCCACTAATAATGCGTCGAGTAAAATATTTGTCACTGCACCCAATGCTAATGCAATAGTTGCAAGCTTGGTGTAACCGTCTGCACGGACAAGATAGTAAAACACCATCGTAGAAAATTGAAAAATGAAGACCCATCGGATTACTGACAAATACTCTCTAGTCAACGGTACGACATCGGACGGAATGTGAAGAAGCCAGAATAGAAAAGGCTCTGCAACGAAGCTTACCACTGCCAACATAATATTAAGCGTTAAAGCAACAACGATTATTTGTGTAAATAGCGCACTGGCAGATTTTGTGTCGCCCTTCCCCATAAAAGTACCAATCGATACGCTTCCTCCAATGGCTAGCATTAACGAGAGAGCGACCAGAAAGGTGATGTAGGGTAATAGTAATGAAACTGCGGCTAACCCAGATGCACCGACATATTGTCCTATAAAGATGCCATCGACTAGACTTGCAGTCGTTAAAGCAACAAGCCCTATGAGCGATAAGAAAGCTTGCTTAAAAAAAGTGCCGAGCAACGGGTTGTGTAAGATTGCATCTTTTGTAGAAAGTGACATTACTACTTCTCTAAATCAATATAATGCAATCCTAAGTTTGTTATGTGGCGCAATCAATTAAGGTTACATTTGTCACACTTGTTAATATATTGTTGCTTTGTCGTCTTGGTAAGGGTTAATATTTTTCACGGTAAGAATTCATTACCTGCGCATTCGCTTTGTGTCAGCAAGGCTCTTGATGTTTTGACTTTTTTGATGAAGCGCAACGTTTTGAGCAATAACGTACATTTTCCCAGTTCTTTTCCCATTTTTTGCGCCAAGTAAATGGTCTCTGACAAACCGGACAAATTTTGGTGGGTAAATCAGACTTCTTCATTTTTCGTTAGCTTGGTCAGGAATGTTGAGGCATCTTGCTTCATAGTTTCGATATTTTCTTCTTTCATTCGCCCGTAGGTTTTATAGATCATGGCCATGCGGTGATTGTTGCTCAATTTTTCCTTGTGTTTGTCAATAAAGTGCCAGTATAAGTAGTTAAACGGGCACGCTTTTGGTCCGGTCTTTTTAGAAACTTGGTATCCGCAATTTTTGCAGTAATTGCTCATCTTGTTGATGTAGCTTCCGCTTGCGACGTACGGCTTACTTGCTAAGTTACCTCCATCGCTGTACAAAATCATGCCCGCAACATTAGGAAGTTCAACCCATTCATATGCGTCGGCATACACTAACAGATACCATGCCTGCACTTCCTCAGGGCTAAGTTCAGTTAAAAGACTAAAATTACCAATAACCATCAATCTTTGTATGTGGTGGGCATAAGCGTTCTGCTGCGTTTCTTTAATACACTGGCGCATGCAGTTCATATTCGTCTGGGCATCCCAAAAGAACGAGGGCAATGCGCGGCTGTTATTGAAGTAGTTATCAGTTTTTAGATTTGGCATAAAGTGCCAGTAGAACCCTCTGACATACTCCCGCCAGCCCAGAATCTGGCGAATGAACCCTTCAGCAGAATTCAGTGGAACTTGCCCTGCATGGTAAGCTTGCTCGGCTGCATGAATGGCTTCTTTTGGCGTCAATAAACCGCAGTTCAAATAAAACGCGATATGTGAATGGTAAAGCCAAGGCTTACCTTCCACCATGGCGTCTTGATACTGGCCAAAGTTAGGTAATCTTTCTTCTATAAAAGTATTCAATACGCTGAGTGCGTCTTTTCGAGTTACCGCAAAGTGGAAGTTATCGATATCACCAAAATGGTCGCTGAACTCGCTTTGTACTAAGTCGATAACATCTGAAGTAATGTGGTCAATGTCGAATGTGGTGTGCTTAGGCACTTTGTGAGTTTCAGGCATAGATTCACGATTTTGGGCATCGTAATTCCACTTACCGCCAATGGGATTTTTTCCTTCCATGAGCACGTTGTGTTTGCGACGCATCTCACGGTAAAAAAACTCCATTCGAAGTTGTTTCTTGCCTTCAGCCCAGTCCGTAAATTCTTGTGGGGACGATAAAAAGCGATTGTCATCGCATATATTAACGGGTATGCCAAGCACGTTTTCCCATTGCTCCATGCTTTTGAGTAAGCGGTACTCTCCGGGCATGGTCACCTTTACTTCGTCAAAATCATTTCCGTTAAGTTCATGCTTTACCTGAGCGAGCAAATCGCCCTGATTGTTTTTGTCGCTATAATGAACATAGTTAACGTTAAAATTGTCGTCTCGCAACGCTTTGGCAAAATGACGCATTGCGCTAAACAAAAACGCTATCTTCTTCTTATGGTGCTTAACGTAGGTGGCTTCTTCACGTACTTCCGCCATCAAAATTGTGTCTTTGCTTTTTACTGCGTTAGCAATCGCTGGCAACGTCTCGGTAAGCTGATCGCCTAAAACTAAAATAAGTGCTGCCATACCCTACTCTTTTAATGTTTGGAATGCGTCTAGCGCGCGTTGACGCGATGCTTTTAAATCAACAATAGGTTCTGGGTATTCCTTACCAAGTTCTATACCTGCATCTTTCAATATCGCCGAAGGGGCTTCCCATGGCTTATGGATATACTTGTCTGACAGCTTTTTCAATTCAGGGCAATACTTACGCACATAGTTGCCCTTTTTATCAAATTTTTCGCCTTGTAGTATTGGGTTAAATATCCTGAAGTAAGGCGCAGCATCAGCGCCAGAACCCGCAACCCATTGCCAACTGGCACTGTTACTCGCAAGGTCGGCATCCAACAATGTATCCCAAAACCATCGCTCGCCTTCATGCCAACTGAGTAATAGATTTTTCACTAAAAACGAGCCCACAATCATGCGAACTCGATTATGCATGTAGCCCGTTTGCCACAGTTCGCGCATGCCAGCGTCTACGATAGGAATGCCTGTATTTCCCTTTTGCCACGCTTTGAGCGCTTTCGCATCTGTGCGCCAAGGAAACTTATCGAACTTTTCGTTGAAGTTCTTATTAGGCAAAGTAGGAAAATGGAACAGCAAATAATAGCTGAACTCGCGCCAACCTAACTCACTCAAGTAGGTTTCAATGCTTTTGTCTTCACTATTTCCAAACTTGTCTTTTATCGCGTACCAAACTTGATTTGGAGACACTTCACCAAAGTGTAAATGCGGCGACAAACGCGATGTCCCATTGGCTGACGGTATGTCTCTGCCGTCTTTGTATTTACGTGCTGAATTTTCAATAAAGTCAGCTAAATTATCAGCGGCGCCGTCTTCGCCTGGTGACCACTCTTTTTCAATGGTTGCATCCCAGTTGATGGAAGGGAGTAAATCTAGCGATGTTAATCCATCGCTGTCGTTGTCGACATCCGCATAAGTAATACGTGCGGGTGGTGCTTTGGGATAACGAGGCTCTTCAACCTGCAGGCAGCCCTTCTTGTAGTAGGGTGTAAATACGCGATACGGTGTACCGTCTTTCTTCAATACTTTCATTGGCTCCCATAGTAAGCTGCCGTTACAGCTATGGGCTTCATAATCATGCTCGATTAAGGTTTTCTTGATCGTTTTATCGCGGTTTATTTGCCATGGCTCATAGCAGCGATTCCAAAAGATACCTTTAGCGTTAAATGACTTCATTAACTTTGGAATAAGTGTCTGTGGGTCACCCTTAAATATTTGTAAATGTCCGTTCAAGCGTTTATTGAGAGACGAGAGTGAATGATGCAGCCACCATTTACTTGCCCCCCCAGGCTCTCTGCCATTAGGTGCAGTGTCATCATATATGTAGATGGGTACTATTTTTCCCATATCACAGGCAGCGTTTAAGGCCGGATTGTCTTTTACACGAAGGTCTTGTCTGAACCACATTATACTAACGGGAACGGTCACTTTTTTTCCTCAGGCATTGCGCCAAATCTTCATATTATTCGTATTGCATGTACTACGATAAAAATCGGATTCAGGATCCGTAGAAATAGTAAAAAAGCACTCAAAATTAGTATGATAAATCACCACCAACAAACAAAACGTACAAACAACAATCAACGAGGTTTATATTGGTTTCGACATGACCTTAGACTTCACGATAATGCTGCTATTTCTGCGCTGTGTGAAGCAGTTCAGCAGGTTACTTTTCTTTATATTCTTGATGATAAAGCGTTTACACCTACGACATATGGTTTTGCGCCTATGGGGAAACATAGGCACACATTCCTGCTTCAAACACTTGTGGATTTAAGACGGCAATTAGCTAAGCTCGGACATGATTTGCTCATTGTCAAAGGCGACCCTGCTGAGTGTTTAGTTCAATTGATGAAGTCCGGACAATATTCTCACCTTGGGGTAAGCGAGCACTGTGGTTTTGATGAGAGAGCACAATTAAATGCAGTAAAGCGCTTTTTCGATTCGGTAACAGTAATAGAAACTCCGACGTTTGGCTTATTTGATGCACAAACCCTTCCTTTCAACATAAAAGAGATGCCCGACGTTTTTAGTCCGTTTCGCAGAAAAGTGGAAAAGCACTGTAAGCCATTACCTGTCCATCCATCCATGGAAAGCTTACCAAGCCCTTTTACACCGCAATTAGATGAGTCTTTTTTATTCGCCATTGATACTGATTTACCAAGCCCGTCTCAATCATCGTTTGTTGGAGGTGAAACAGCAGCGCTGACGCATTTAAATACTTATCTCTTCGATTGGAAAGCTGCAGCAACGTATAAAGACACAAGGAACGCTTTAGATACTTGGCAAGACAGTACCAAGCTTTCGGCTTGGTTAGCGAACGGGTCGCTGTCTGCACGGGAAGTCATTCGGCAAGTTCAACAGTTTGAAGCAACCGTTGAAAAAAACGATTCCACTTATTGGATATACTTTGAATTACTTTGGCGCGAATTTTTTCATTGGTTACAGTGTAAATACGGGGCCAACTGGTTTCGTTTTAGCGGTATCCAGGGTAAAAAGCCGTCGACACAGCATTGTCCGGAAACCTTTGCGTTATGGTGCGAAGGAAAAACCGGTTATCCGATAGTCGATGCTTGCATGCGACAACTCGCTGAAACTGGCTATATGTCAAACCGAGGCAGGCAACTGGTTGCGAGCTGTTTTGTTCACGAACTAAGGCAGGACTGGCGATACGGTGCAGCGTGGTTTGAGCATCAATTAATCGATTACGATGTGGGGAGTAATTGGGGCAATTGGCTTTACTTAGCTGGTGTTGGAAGCGACCCTCGCGGCCACAGACAGTTCAACCTTCAAAAGCAGACTGAGATTTATGATTCGGACGGCCAATTTCGTAAAAAGTGGTTGTAGTTAGTTCGTCATATGGTTCCAGTACATTCTAAACAATCTGTGACTGTCATATGGTTTAAACGTGACCTTCGTCTTCGAGACCACGAGCCTCTCTACCGTGCAGTTGAAAAAAACGAAAACATTCTTCCGCTTTTTTGTTGGGAACCTTCCCTTATAGCCGACCCGCATTTGGACATGCGTCATTGGCAATTTATCCAGCAAAGTATCGACGATATTAACGCCCAGTTGCCTTCAGGCGCCCGTTTACTGACCTTACACTGTGAAGTTATTGATGCGCTCGAACTTATTGCCCAGCACTACGCCATTTCAGCGGTTAGGAGTTACCAAGAAATAGGGTTGAGCGTTACGCATAACCGTGACATTTCAGTAAGTAACTATGTGAAGAAAAAGAAAATAAACCATATTGAGTCCCAGTATGGCGCAGTGATGCGTGGTTTGCCTCACCGTGAGCAATGGCAGCAAAACTGGGATCGTCACTTTACAACGAAAACCTATGATATTGATATAAACAGCGTTAATTGGGTCGACTGGACCCAGCACAACAACATCAATACTGCTTGCAAAAATTTAGATGAGCTTGGTCTGTTTGATTTTCATATTACTAGTCAAACCGGCACTCATTGTAGCGAGAAAGCGAATTATTATCGGCAGGATGTTTTAGACAAGTTAAAAAAATTAAACAAGATGCAGCCAGGCGGTGAAAGGCGTGCTTGGCAAGTATTAAAAGATTTTTTCGATGCTAGAGGGCAATACTACCATCAACATATTTCTAAGCCGGAATATGCAAGACGGGCATGTTCTCGTTTAAGTCCCTACTTGGCATGGGGCAATCTATCAATTAAGCAAGTTTACCAAAGCGTCCAACATCAAAAGCAGACGAAAAAATTACTGCCGAATTCTGATAGAAAACAATGGAGTCGCGCCCTAGCCGCTTTAACGTCTCGGTTACATTGGCACTGCCATTTTATTCAAAAATTTGAGAGCGAACACAGTATTGAATGGCGACCAATGAATAGTGGATACGAAAACTTTCCGTTTATAGATGGTCCAGAAGCCGAGCGTCGCTTTTACCTTTGGACAATGGGATTGACCGGCTATCCGTTGGTAGATGCCTGCATGCGAGCACTTAAATATACCGGGTACTTAAACTTTCGAATGCGTGCTATGGTAACCAGTTTTCTGTGTCATCACCTAAATGTACACTGGCTAAAGGCAGCGCATTATTTGGCAACACAGTTCTTAGATTTTGAGCCAGGTATTCATTACCCCCAAATACAGATGCAGGCTAGCGTAACGGGCATTCACACCGTGCGGTTATACAACCCTGCAACACAATCTTCAAAATTAGATCCTGAAGGTGTATTCATCAAGAAGTGGGTGCCAGAACTTGCTAAATTACCCAGTGAAGCTGTTCACGCCCCTCACCTATTGCCGCCCCTAGAAGCGCAAATGTTAGATTTTGACGTTGAACGCGACTACGTTGAACCGCTCGTTGATATAACAGAGAATAATCGCATCACGGCAAAGCGCTTATGGGACTATCGCGAGCGAGATGATGTGGTTAAAGAGGCGCATCGTATTGTTAAACGCCACACCATGCAAAATAGTCCAAGTCGTGCATGGCTGAAAACAAAAATTAAATAAACCGGCTAACGGTTATTTTTTCGAAGCCATTCATTCAGTAGTTTAATTTGTCCACATTTGTAAGCTGCGTACATAAGCCGCATGGCATTTGACATGGCTTCACTGTCAGTCCAGCCAGTCTTGTCGCGTATTTCGTCATAACATGCCTTTGCTTCGGGGCTAACATAGCCTCTTACAAGTTTCTTACCTGCGTCTTTTTGCCTTTCTCTGAACCTTCGTTGTTTATCAGCGTTGGCTTTAGCTCTATCTGCGGCACTCTTTTTAATGCTTTTTTTCGTTGTTTGTTCTGTCATAGTTTTCACACAATGTTACGTTACTGTAGAGCTTATATTTAGAAGTCGTACAAAAATCACACGTGTAGAACGATGTTTGTACAAGCCAAAGTTGCTAAACCTATATTAGCATGCGTTTTTCTTCAGAAAAATGACTGTTCAGAGTTGTTTGGCGTACAACTGTTCGCTAAATTAGCAGCGTCACTTTAATAACAGCAACGAGTTGGGAATGTCAGAGAAGAAAAATAGTTTTAACAAAGAAGATTTATTGGCGTGTAGCCGTGGTGAAATGTTTGGCCCAGGTAACAGTCAACTTCCCGCACCTAACATGTTAATGATGGACCGCGTAGTTTCAATTACAGAAGATGGCGGTGAGCATGGGAAAGGCGAAATTATCGCTGAATTAGATATTACCCCCGATTTATGGTTTTTTGATTGTCACTTCCCAGGTGATCCGGTAATGCCGGGATGCCTAGGCCTAGACGCGATGTGGCAGTTAGTTGGTTTCTTCTTAGGTTGGAGCGGCGGCCCTGGTAAAGGCCGAGCTTTAGGTGTAGGTGAAGTTAAATTTACCGGTCAAATCCTTCCAACCGCTAAGAAGGTAACGTATAAGATCACGATGAAGCGCGTGATAAAGCGTAAACTCTTCATGGGTATGGCAGATGGTTCAGTAGAAGTTGATGGCCGTGAGATTTACGTAGCGAAAGACTTGAAAGTTGGCTTGTTCCAAGATACCTCAAACTTCTAAACTGCCTTTATAGAGCTATAAGGTCAATTAACGTTGACCAACAAAAAAGCCCCTTTTCAGGGGCTTTCCTTTTTGCATAATCAGTTCATAAAAGAGAAGTGTTATTTAACACTTAAACCTAAGTGTCTGTCTTCTACTGCCTCGCGCCATCCACCTAACCACTGTGAACGTGCATCGTTTTGCTGAAATGGACAATTTTCCTTTGAACGACCGCTAATGCCAGCTTGATAGCCTTTCGAATGGGCGCGTGTCAGTTTATCTCTTTTTTGTCTTTTCATTGATTAGCCTCTTTTGTTTGTTGAAAGTACAACAAATCATTTTCTCGAGCGCTCTACATCATTTCGGTTGATAGTGCCGGAAAAGTGATTGCGTACAATACTGTGATAGTGCAATTAACTAAATGGTTCAAGAAAAATAAAAAATAAAAGGGCTTGACAAAATTTAAATAAATGAAGTTTCTATGAAATTTATGTTACATTTTTTATGCATAAATATGTCTTTTTTTACGTTTTTTAGGCATAAAAAAAGCCACGCATAGGTGGCTCTTTTAATATTGATTACATATTGTCCAAATGGTCAGCTATTTCTTAATACGTCTACGCATAAATACTGCAGCAAATAGACCAAAAAATGCGAGTAAACCTGTTGCAGCTCCTTTTCGCTCATAGGGCTGTTCGTCTTCAGGAATTTCACATTCATCTATGGAACCATTCGATAACGGAGACAGTTTAACCGCCACTACGGAGTCGATTTCTTCTGTTTCACCGTCTGAATTAATTATATCGTTACCCGTTACATACTTGTTCGTAGCTTTAATTCTCGCATTCGCAATGATCTCATTATCATCGTTGATATCTACTGCTTCAATTAGCTCATATGGGTTATCACAAGAAACTAAATCATTTAAGTTAGTAAACTCTTTAGTATCAATGTTGTACATAAATGCCGCTGTATCGCGAAGCGTATCACTCGTTGCATCCACGTCTGCCTTACCCACTACGATATTATTATTGTTAATGGCATTCGCAGTCACACCAGCACTCACGAAGAAGCCATCAGGGTAATGCTGTTCTTGGGTATCAAGGTTGTATACAAACAAACGAGAGCGTGCGATATCGCTTTGTGAACGAAGCACTGCACCCGTCACCCAATTTTCATCATTAATTGCGATAGCCTGGCTAATGATATTTTCTTCGCGTGGAAGAAGTTCAATGGTTTCACCGTCTCTGAAAACCGTTGCAACTCGTTCACTTTCAGTCCTGCCTGATGTATTTGGGCGCGTTATCGTAATGCGATCTCCAGTAAGGCCTTCACCGACTGCGATACCTTGGTTATTTATGTCATAGGCATACGTGAAATAGTGGCGTGTATCGTCTTCATCAGGTTCAAATAATAACGGGTAGGTATCGGTGCTGATTACATCGCCGTTGACATCGATCTGCCAAATGGTAGCGTTAACCTCAGACAGCAATACGAAGCTCGGTAAGTAATTTGTAGATGAATTAATGAAGTAGCTAGAAATACGTGGAACAGCAAAATCGCCATTATAAATAGTAAACAGGCAGCGACCTTCAGATGTGTCACCACGAGACTCATCGTCTGTACACGTTTCAACAGCATCGGCAACATCATCGCGGAAACTAACAGTACTGAAACCTGCAACCTGTAAGTTTGCGTTTATTGCTCGAGCTGAAGAGAACCCTCCTACAGTGTCATCAACAGCTGGAAGTACTTTAGTCTCTCCAGATGCTTGAACAAAGGCTTGTTGTGCTGACTCTGGATACGTGTAGTTTAATGTATCGCCATCTTCGTTCTCATATGGGTCTAGAACAACCAGTCCCGAAGAATCACCGACAATAAAGTTACCGTTCAAGCTGTCACGACCAGTCGATTCAACAGATCGCGTATAGTCATCAAATTTATCTGTAACTTCATCAAGACCTGGTACTAATGATATATCTTGAGTGTCGGTTGCATAGGTTCTATACGACGCTAGCTTCTGTCCCGTTGTAAGATTTGGGTTCGATAGAAGATAGTTTACTACCGTGGTGTAGTCTATGTCTGTAAAAACACCCTGGCGTGCGTCATCTTCGTTTTCTAGACTCTCACCGAACTGGTCAAAAAAAGTCGTGTCTTCTTCAAGCTGCTCTGCGTCGATTGGTGGATTGAACTCCAGTTGAACGACAGACAGCATTTTGCCTGAGTTATCAATCGAACGAGCAAAATTGTTTCTAGCGGTATCCTGTAAAGGAAGAGGCGTCACTGAATAGGTCGCGGCGAATGCCGAAACACTTCCTGTTGCCAACAGAACGGCGGCGGCAAGCTGAGTTCGTTTCATTTAAAATCCTATTTACTGCTGATTATCTTCCAGCATACTTTCTAGTTCATCCCAGCGCGCATATTTCTGGGAAAGTAATTCTTCTTTATCTGCCAACTCTGCTAACGCCTTGGCAGTAATGTCACTGTCTTGTTTGAAAAAGTCCGGGTCGTTCACTTTTTCTTGCATAGCCTCAAGCTCTTCCTCAAGTGTTTCTAGTTCTTTCGGTAAGGACTCAAGTTCACGCTGGTCTTTGTATGATAGCTTTTTCGTCTTACGGGGAGAAGACTTAGCACTAGGACTGTCTGAAGCTGAATTAGTTTCATTCTTTACCTTGGCTTTTTCTTCCTTTTCGATTTGCTGACGTTTTTCCTGTTGCTCTTTATACCAGTTTTCTACGTCAGTGAAACCCCCAATAAATTCGCGAAGCATTCCATTACCCTCGAATACCACGCTACTATTTGCTACGTTATCAACAAATTCCCTATCGTGACTTACTAAAAGCACGGTGCCGGTATATTCGTTGAGTAAGGTTTCGAGCATTTCCAAGGTTTCAACGTCTAAGTCATTGGTAGGCTCATCCAGCACCAAAACGTTGCTCGGTTTAAGCATCAGTTTTGCTAGCATCAGGCGGTTTTTTTCTCCACCTGATAGCGACTTAACCGGTGCATTAACGCGTTCAGGCGTAAACAAGTAATCTTGTAAATAGCTGATCACATGGCGTGGGTGGCCATTTACCATCAGATCGCGTTTACCGTCGCCTACCGCGTCTATCACAGACTTTTCTAAATCCAGCCCGTGGCGGTGCTGGTCAAAGTAAGCAACTTCAAGGTTAGTGCCTTGTTTGCAGTTGCCGCTATCGGGCTGGAGTTCGCCTAGTAGAAGCTTGATAAGCGTACTTTTACCACTACCGTTAGGGCCAATAAGTGCAAGCTTGTCGCCTCGCAATACATTTAGGTTTAAGCCTTTAACGATTGGCTTACCTTCAATGCTATAGCTTAAATCTTTTACCTCAAACACCATTTTCCCAGAGCGAGCGCCCTGATGTTGGTTAACCACAGCATTGCCCTGCACTGCGCGGCGTGCTTTGCGCTCTTCCCGAAGTTTTTTCAGCGCTCTTACTCGTCCCTCGTTACGGGTGCGACGAGCTTTGATACCTTGTCGAATCCATACCTCTTCTTGTGCGAGTTTTTTATCGAATTCAGCATTTTGCGACGCTTCAACTTCTAAATCGTGCTGTTTTTTCTCAAGGTAGGTTTCGTAATTACCTGGATAGCTGGTAACAGAACCGCGGTCTAGATCAATAATACGTGTTGCCATGGCGCGAATGAAAGCACGGTCGTGGCTTACAAATACAATTGCGCCTTGATAGTTGCTCAAGCTAGACTCAAGCCAGCGGATCATCTCAATATCAAGGTGGTTAGTAGGTTCATCTAACAGCAATAAATCTGGTTGACGTACTAACGCACGCGCAAGAGCGGCTTTTCTTCGCCAGCCTCCTGATAACGTTGATAACGATATCTCAGGGTCAAGTTTAAGCATGGTAAGCGTTTGCTCAATCTGCTGTTCAAACTGCCAAGCGTCTCTAGCCTCTAGCTGCTCTTGCAACCGCTGAAGTTTATTTAAATTAGCTTCACTAGGGTCTTCGCCCACAGTGCGGGTTTGATGAAAATAAGCTTTTAGCGTTTCACCTACGTCCGAGAGGCCTTCGGCAACGTAATCAAACAGTGTTACGTCTGTCGTTTGTGGCGGATCCTGCTCTAAACGTGCTATTACGGTGTTATTCTCAATAATGCGCTGGCCATCGTCGGCAATAACATCGCCTGCGATAACTTTCATGAGGGTTGATTTACCGCTTCCGTTACGCCCCACTAAACATACGCGCTCTTTAGGCTGAACAACCAGTTCAACGCCGTCTAGAAGCGGCGGATTTCCATAAATAACAGTGATGTTTTTTAACTGCAAAATGCTCACTGAAGAAACTCCTCTAAATCGGCGGCATTAAAGGGCCATCCAATTTCTTTTTCATTATCGGCCCGCTTCAAAACTGGAATACGCGCTCCGTACAAGTGGTACAACTCGGTGCTAGTTCGAATGTTCACTTTCTCTATATCAAGTGACGAAAACATAGACGTTTGCTGAAGTTCTACATCCGCTAAATCACAAAGGCTACACTGAGGGCCGGTATAAAAGATTATTTTCATGAATGTAGAATCCAGCACTGGTGTATTTTACCCTTACGAGCAAAATCTTCGGGTATAGTTTCGTTGGTGATATTTTCAATATTTAAGCCAAGGTCGCTGATGGCTGACTCGTCTAACTTAAAACCACGTTTATTGTTAGAAAAAATGATGGTTCCCTGCTCTTTTAAGCAGGCTTTAGCGTCGGTAAGCATTTTTACATGGTCGCGCTGCACGTCCCACGTGTTCTGCATTCGCTTTGAATTTGAAAATGAAGGCGGGTCGATAAAAATCAGGTCATATTTACCTTTGTGCGTACCTAGCCATGTGGTGCAATCGGCTTGAATAAAGGCATGGGGACCGCTTAATTTATTAAGCGCTATATTTTTCTTTGCCCATTCCAAGTAGGTATTCGACATGTCTACCGTGGTTACAGATTTGGCGCCGCCCATAGCAGCGAAGACAGACACACTTCCTGTATATGAAAACAAATTCAACACGTCTTTGTCTTTTGACAAGGATTTTACTTTTTGACGGGTATTACGGTGGTCTAGGAAAAGCCCGGTATCTAAGTAATCAGTCAGATTAACCAAAAAACGAGCGTCGTTTTCGAACACTTCCATCATATCGCCAGACTGGTTGATTTTTTCGTATTGCTTAGTCCCTTTTTGCTGGCTACGCACCTTAAGGGCAATGTGCTTAGGTGAGACTCCGGTAACTGCTGGTAAGTGTAGTAACACCTCTTGCAGACGCTTACGGGCTTTATCTTCTGATACGGTTTTTGGTGGCGCGTATTCCTGTACAACTAACCAGTCGCCATACCTATCTACTGCCACGTTGTAATCAGGTAAATCAGCGTCGTAGATTCGGTAGCAGTTTGTGTTTGCGCTTTTTATCCAGCCTTTCATACGCTTAAGGTTTTTCTTTAAACGATTAGCAAACTCATGATTGCCTGCATCTTCACTAAATTGAACCGTGTTTTGTTCATCAAGCACATAGTTAGCTAAACGGCACTCTAACTTACCATTATTCATGGCGTAGTCTTTGGTAGCGCGAAGCTTTAGTACACGTAGTAAATCGCGGTTACTGCTTAGTAGCGACACGTGCCAGCCTTTCCATGCTTCTTTAAAGCGCTTACCCCAATCACTAAATAGTGGGATTAATGAAGTC
Organism: Pseudomonadota bacterium; assembly: GCA_034190055.1. GTDB lineage: Bacteria > Pseudomonadota > Gammaproteobacteria > Enterobacterales > Alteromonadaceae > Alteromonas. The sequence goes on from JAXHTT010000064.1 coordinate 17,939, forward strand.
AGTTCACCTAAACGCTCTCCGTATGGCGGGTTAGACACAACATAGCCTGGCGTGCCGACTGGCGGCGATGACTTAGTAGCATCTTGCTGAGAAAACGAAATATCGTTAAATACACCAGCAAAATCAGCGTTGGCTTTGGCAATGGCTACCATTTTACGGCTGAAGTCACCTGCGTAAATACCGCCGCAGCTTGGCTTTTGAACGGAAATGGCATGCTCAACCAAATCTTCCCAAACCTTAGCTTCGTGGCCAAGCCATTTAGTAAAGCCCCAGTATGAACGCTTAATACCCGGTGCAATATTACGGGCAATATAGGCGGCTTCTATCGCAATAGTGCCTGAGCCACACATTAAATCTACCAAAGGCGCCTCGGTATTCTCTGCCCAACCACTGCGCATAAGCATTGCGCTGGCAATGTGCTCTTTAAGCGGGGCGTCACCGGTTTCCTGTCGGTATGCGCGCTGGTGTAAACTTGCTCCAGCTAGGTCTATACCCAAAATTACATTGTCACGATGCAGTCTTGCATACACTGAGATATCAGGGCTTTTGCGCTCAACTGACGGGCGAGGTAAACCCTGCTCTACGAATGAGTCTACGATGGCGTCCTTAACACGCACTGCACCAAATTGGGTGTTCTTTATAGCAAAGTTGGTGCCGATAAACTGTACAGATAATGTATGACGTGAATCCATCTGCATTTGCCAGTCAATGCCCATCGCCGTGTCATATAGCGCATCTGCATCACCCGCTTTTCCGGATGCTAACACCCAAATTACGCGGTTAGCTAAGCGTGACCATAAGCAAAGTTTATAAGCATCTTCTTTTGAGCCTTCAAACTGAATAGTGCCAGGACCCTGTTTAATTTGTGCATCAGGGCAAAGGCTTAGCACTTCTTGTTTCAATAGTTCGTCAAGACCGCGACTGGTCGTAACCAGAATAGTATTCATTCATATACCTGTTTTTGTTGCACGAGCTTCACGAGAAGCACGTGCACGAGAGATTGGTTTCGGGTGTACCCTATTTCGAGTGTATTATAACGCGTTTACGATGCGTTTAACGAGAGATGGGCCTTGATAAATAAAGGCCGAGTAGAGCTGAACAAGTGAAGCGCCTGCGTCTAAACGCGCTTGTGCTGCCCCTGGGGAGTCGATACCGCCCACGCCGATAATAGGTATAGCGCGGTCAAGTGCGTTATTTAATTTACGGGTTACTTCTAAGCTCATATCTGTCATTACAGAACCGCTCAACCCACCCATTTCATCTGCGTGTTGCAGTCCAGCAACCGAATCACGAGAAAGCGTCGTGTTCGTTGCGATGACACCATCCATCTTGCTATTGATTAGCGATGCAGCAATACTTTCAATTTCAATATCACTTAAATCTGGCGCTATCTTAATAAAAAGCGGCACGTATTTTCCGTGAGTTTGCGTGAGTGTTTCTTGGGCGGCCTTTAGCCCTGCTAATAATCTATCAAGTGCTTCACCGTACTGCAGGTTTCTAAGCCCTGGCGTGTTAGGCGATGAAATATTGATAGTGACATAGCTGGCGTAAGGGTAAACCTTATTCAAGCAAATCAGATAATCATCGAGTGCTTTTGCTTCTTCGGTGTCTTTGTTCTTACCGATGTTTATCCCAATTGGCCCTTTAAACTGGGCTTTTTTTACTTGCTCTACTAGGTGATCAACACCTTTATTGTTAAAACCCATACGGTTAATAATGGCGTGCTTTTCAGGAATTCTAAATAAGCGAGGCTTAGGGTTGCCTGGCTGTGGGCGTGGCGTTACCGTACCAATTTCTACAAAGCCAAAGCCCATGCTTGAAAACGCATCAATACAATCCCCATTTTTATCCAGTCCTGCGGCCAACCCCACAGGATTGTCAAAGGTCATGCCGGCGACGGTGACGGGCTTTTTAATCGTTGGTGTGCTGTACATCCATTTCAGCGGTGTATGTTGTGTCTTGTTTAACCAGTTAATGGTGAAATCGTGACTTTTTTCAGGCTCACACTGAAGTAAGAGTTTTTGCACTAAAGATTGCATGGTTGTATTTAACGCTCGCTTATTAAGGGTCTGTTGGTCGTTACTACGCCTTACGTTTACAGATAATCTGTTTACAAAAAACGATGTAGAGCTAGCTAATAATAACCAATCGGCCAATAAAAAGCCCTGATAAACAGGGCTTAAATTATTAAGGTGCGTGTATTCTAATGGTTAGACTTCACGCTTAAAAGCATCAATTCACGTAAAGCGACAGAAAATTTCGCAAATTCGTGAGTTGTACTGGTCTTAAATTCAGACATCATATGGTACCAGCGTTTTAGCAGCACCTGATTGCTTTCAATCCACTCATCCAGAATTTGGTCAGCGTTGCTCACGTCTT
>JAXHTT010000065.1:0-20227 GCA_034190055.1 Pseudomonadota bacterium
CACACCTTCTAGTATAGAAATTGCACAGAGACGATCTGATGCCTTATATCTCAAAGTGTCTTCTACACAATGTGCAGCCCTGTGAACAAAAAGTAATTTCAACCTTACAGAAGTGGCTGAGCAAAATTGACTAGCCTCTCGCCAACAAGGAAGTAAACGCGTTAATATGCAACAAGTTTTTAACAAGTTGTGAGAGCGTTAATGCTAAACCGTGCATCAAAACCCTTCGTCAAACTCGTCGAAAGATATCTTCCTGACCCCTACATTTTCGTTTTATTACTCACCCTAATTACGTTTGCGTTTGCAGTGGTCATTCAAAATCAGTCTCCACTTATCACAATTCAACAGTGGGGAGACGGATTTTGGGGGCTGCTCACATTTTCAATGCAAATGCTCTTGGTGTTGGTCACAGGGTTTATGTTGGCATGCACGCCGTTAGTCAAGTCACTGTTGGAGAGTCTCGCCCGTTTAGCTAAAAGCCCAAGAAGCGCTATTGTACTGGTTACTCTAGTGTCGCTTACGGCCAGTTGGATAAACTGGGGCTTTGGCCTGGTTGTAGGCGCGTTGTTCGCCAAAGCACTTGCAAGAAAAGTGTCAGTAGATTATCGGCTATTGGTGGCGAGCGCATATTCAGGTTTTGTCGTATGGCATGGCGGCTTGGCGGGCTCTGTGCCCTTAACTATTGCAACGCCGGGTCATTTTTCAGAAGCACAGATTGGCGTAGTTGGCACTGGCGAGACTATTTTCAGTGGGTTTAACTTGCTGTTGTTGGCAATCATGTTCGTGATTATTCCTCTTGTTAATCGTTTAATGTTACCGCCTGAATCTGAAAGCATTATTGTCGATAGCGCCAAGCTAAAAGACGACACTTTGCCTTCGACAACGAACGAGCGGCCCGCAGACAAACTTGAAAACAGCAAGGTGCTTGGGTTACTCGTAGGCTTTGCAGGGCTTGCTTATCTCACCAACTACTTTGTTTCAGGGGGCGGGCTTAATCTCAATATCGTTAATACGCTATTTCTCTTTCTCGCTATTGTCCTTCACGGTACACCACGCAATGTACTGCACAGCCTGCACCAAGCCGTTCAGGGCGGCAGTGGTATTGTAATACAGTTCCCATTTTACGCGGGGATCATGGCGGTAATGGTTCAATCAGGATTGGCCCAAACCATGTCAGAATGGCTGATTAGCTTTGCATCTGCAGAGTCGCTGCCAGTATGGAGTTTTATTAGCGCAGGCATCGTTAATATTTTTGTGCCTTCGGGTGGAGGGCAGTGGGCAGTGCAAGCCCCAGTAATCTTGCCGGCTGCCGCTGAACTTGGAGCCGAAATAAATAGAGTTGCCATGGCGGTAGCGTGGGGTGATGCGTGGACGAACTTGATTCAGCCGTTTTGGGCGCTCCCCGTACTTGCCATAGCCGGCCTTAAAGCCAAAGACATTATGGGCTTTTGCTTGGTTCAGCTAATCGTAACCGGTGTCATTATTTCCTTGGTATTGCGGTTTGTGTGAGGATTTCGAGAGCAATTTAACGCCGTAAAACAAAGCGAAAAGAGCCGAATGTGAAGCGACAACTTAAATACAAGCGGTGTGAATGATGCATTTAGACGAAGAAAAGGTAGGGTTGTTGATCGTAGATGTTCAGGGCGCGCTGGCTCGAAAAGTCAATGATAGCCAGACAATGATCTGCAAAACGGTGAAGTTAATACAGTGTTGTAAATTGCTCAATATTCCCGTAGTTGTACTTGAGCAAAATCCTTATGGCTTGGGGAGAACGGTCCCTGAAATTGAAACTCATGTCGCAAGCGATCCCCACTTTAAGAAATTTACTTTTAACGCAGTCGCGGGTACTGACCAGTGCTCGTCTGAAATACTGGCGTACATTGGTGAAATGGAATTAAGTCGATGGCTGGTTGTGGGAATTGAAGCGCACGTATGCGTTTATCAAACGGTAACGGGTTTATTGGAAAATAATCACACTGTGGAAGTAATACAGGACTGCATTTCTTCAAGAGAGTCTTCAAATGCTATGCTCGCCATCCAAAATATGCGTGAGCAGGGCGCACGGATCAGCAGTTTTGAGATGACACTTTTTGGCCTTTTAAAATCATGCCAACATCCAAAATTCCGAGAAGTGTTAGCGCTCATCAAGTAGTCGAACAACGTGATGAGCGAAACAAGTCGGAGCTAAGCGAATGCGGTTTCTATCGATACAATGTCAATACCACGCACTTGCATAGAATCCAGCGCCAATAGATGACCAATGGGGTCACGCGTGCAGGTGCAAGGTTCAATGACTTTGGGGGAATACTTGGCGGCAGCTGGTGATAATGCTGTGTGAGTTACGCAGTTGTGCGTCATCATACCTGCAAGAAGAATTTCATCCACGCCCAATGACTGTAAGGTTTCTTCTAAATTGGTGTTCTCAAAACAATCGGCGTGTTGCTTTGTGATGATGGGCGCATTCGGGGCTACGGCTATCACGTCTTTATGAATTTCAGCGCCGTGAGATCCTTCATAGAAAAATAACCCTTCTCCGGCCTCAACAGGCACAAGGTGCTGTATGTGAATAATTGGAATGCTCTTTTCCTTTGCAATAGCCATCGCTTTAAGTGTTTCTTGCATCGCAAGCTCTGGTTTGTGTAAAGGATACTTCCCTTCAGGAAAGTAATCGTTTTGAATATCTATAACAATAAGTGCTTGTTTAACCACGGTCTTACCCTCTTTTTCCAAGAAATAGCCTCTAGCACGGTTTAAGTTGTGCTTACTCGATATTGACTATTTTGCAGATTTTCACGTGTAATAGAGAGTGACGATAATGACAAAAAGCACGCTAAATGCGACAGCGTTCACAGAACGACAATGAAACGATGAAAGAAATAAAAATAGCAGTAATAAACTATCCAACCTCAAGCCAATCTGCGCTTTACGGCATCGTTGAGATGTTAGAGTTAGCAAATACGATGTGTGAGCAAATCAACGCTGACGTGGCATTTAGCGCGAGTATTTACAAGGCGGAACAGTTAAATTCAAATGAGCTAGTTGATGTCGTCATCTTGCCGCCAAGCATGAGTGAAACATTTTTTGAGCATGACTTCACATCACTCATCAACTATATGGAAGTCATGCAGTCCCAAGGTGCATTGCTCGCATCTGCTTGCGTAGGTGCATTTATTCTTGGCAAAGGGGGCTTTTTAGATAACAAAGTGTGTACTACACACTGGCGAATTGCCGATCACTTTATGACAGCCTTTCCCACAGCAAAACTAGATGCTAAGGCTATCGTGGTAAACGGGGAGGGTGTAATAACAGCTGGCGGGAGAATGGCGTGGGTTGATCTTGTCTTTGAAATCATATCGACCTTAAGTTCACCCACCATTGCCTTGAATCTTTCTAAAGAGATGGTGGTGGATACAGGTTACAGGGAGCAAGGCTTTTATCACCAGTTTTCACCTAAAAAAGATCATGGCGATGCTCTCGTTGTTAAAGCGCAAAATTACTTGGAAAACCATTACAGTCAGCCAATTTCTCTTAGCGATTTAGCTAGCCACACTTTCGTTAGTCAGCGAACCTTACAGCGAAGATTTGCGCAAGCGTTAGGTATGTCAGTCATCGACTATCTGCAGAAGCTGAGACTTCATCATGCTTGTCAGCAAATTGAAGTATCAACGCGTAGCATTGCTGATATCGCATTCAACGTGGGCTATCAAAACGTCAATGCGTTTAGGAAGATATTCCGTAAAGAGTATGGGCTTAGTCCGGTGGAATACCGCAAGCGTTTTGCAATAAATTAATCATATCGTTATTTTCATTTTAATTGTTATGTTATAACATTTATCAAATTCGAGATTTAAAATGAAACTTAGCGAGTCGTTATGTCTATTCAAACTCAGCTTCCCGTTACCGTACTATCGGGCTTTCTAGGCGCCGGTAAGACCACGGTTCTAAACCATATTCTGAATAATCGTGATGGATTAAGAGTAGCCGTTATTGTTAACGATATGAGTGAAATCAATATCGATGCTGCTACGGTGAAAAATGAAGTTAGCTTTAATCGAGCCGAAGAAAAGCTGGTTGAAATGAGCAATGGCTGTATTTGCTGCACGTTGCGAGAAGATTTGCTTGAAGAGATAGAGCGTTTAGCGCATGAAGGTAAATACGATTATCTGGTAATAGAGTCCACAGGTATTTCGGAGCCTCTGCCTGTAGCTGAGACCTTCACGTTTGCCGATGAAGACGGTAAAAGCTTATCGGAAATCTCTCGTCTCGATACCATGGTCACGGTGGTTGATGCATTAAACTTTCTAAAAGATTATGACGAAGCTAAGTTTCTTAACGAAGTAGGCGAAAGCTTGGGCGAAGAAGATGAGCGAAGCGTTGCTGATCTATTGGTCGAGCAGGTGGAATTTGCTGACATTTTGCTAATAAGCAAAACTGATTTGGTTTCTGAAGAAGATTTGGCCCGCCTTAAAAGTATCCTTCAAACTTTAAATACCGAGGCTATTCAAGTTCCTATTGAGCATGGGAAAGTACCGTTAGATAAAGTGCTAAACACAGGTCGTTTTAGCTTTGAGCGCGCTCAGCAATCGCCGGGTTGGTTGAAAGAAATGCGTGGCGAGCACGTGCCAGAAACCGAAGAGTTTGGTATAAGCAGCTTTTCGTACGAAGCGCGACGTCCGTTCGATCCGCAGAAGTTTTATGATTTTATTCATAGTAAAGACATTGCAGGTAAATTAATTCGTTCAAAAGGCTTCTTCTGGTTGGCAACACGCCCTCAGTTAGCAGGCAGTTGGAGCCAAGCTGGCGGTATGGCGAGATACGGAGCCGCTGGACTGTTTTGGAAAGCCGTACCCAAAGAGCAGTGGCCTGAAGACCCTGAGTACCTTAAAGCCATTGAAGAACAATGGATGGAGCCTTTCGGTGATATGCGTCAAGAGCTGGTTTTCATTGGGCAAGGGCTTAATAAAGAGGACATAATCAGGCGCTTAGACAGTTGCTTGTTAACTGACGAGCAGCTTATTCAAGGCCATCATGTTTGGGCTGAAATGCCTGATCCATTTCCTGCGTGGGAGCACTAGTATGCAGGCGCTACAAGACGACAATATTGTCTTCGAACGCAGCAGTTCGTGGCGCTCAAGCGCCGATGCTATGGTATTAGGCGATATCTTTGAAAAAGGGATAAGCGTTGCGTTATGGACAAGGCCTGAAGTACCACTTGTCACGCAATATTATGTCGACGTTTTTAAATCATTAGGAATGGGGATTCGCGGTGTTTTCTCTTTAACATCACTGAAAGAGGAAGTCGCAAAGCTTTTACCTGATGGAAGAAATAGTGCCGGAAAGCAGGCTGCCATTGACGATATTTATTTGCTGTCTGACATGCTCACCACGCTATTTGACTGTGACAGTGTGGGCGTAAGGTTAGTGCCCCTTTCATCAGCAATGTGCCCCAGCTTTCATGTGGACAATATACCTGTTCGGTTGGTGAATACCTATTTGGGCGAAGGTACTGAGTGGCTGCCCAAAGAAAGTGTGGTAACTGGCCCGATGATTGGCCTTAATGACGCAATTACTCAAGGGCTTACGAAGAATAGGTTGGGGCAGCACTATCAAGAAAACAGCGTTAGGCAAATGAGTGCTTTTGATGTGGGGCTACTCAAAGGAAAGTCTTGGCAAGGTCATGAAGAGTTCGCCGCCGTACATCGGTCTTGCAAAGTGCAGCCAAATACTCAACGTGTGCTGCTTACTCTAGACCCAATGTAGTTTCAAAAAGTGCACTGCATTTAATATGAGCCAGATGCAGATTTTAAGCGCTTATAATGCCTTTCTACTATTTCTTTGGCGCTATCACTCTTTTTCATGAGTTTTCCCTTGTGATAGCGCCTTTTTCTTCTCAGATTTTAGTTTGCTACATTGTAGTCTTTCATATTCAGGGTGTTGCGAATGCTGGGAATGCATTCCTCTGGGTTGTGATTAACATATAGCAGCGTGCTGGTGCCAGCCTTTGCCAATATATCAATAAGCTTAAGTGCTTTTTGACGGTTGAAGTCGTCTAAACCGTTACAGGGTTCATCTAATATAAGTAGTGCAGGGTGTTTTACCATAGACCTCGCTATAAGCACTAATCGCTGATCGCCAAACGATAGCGACTGAAACGGTGTATTCTTCTTCTGTTGTAAGCCCAGTACAGCAAGCCATTGTTCTGCTACGTTTCGCTCAGCCAACGTTGGGCGGGTGTATAGACCAATGCTGTCGTGAAAGCCAGAAATGATGACATGTTCAACGCTTGCGTTTACTTTGTATTGCATGTGGAGCGCATTCGACATAATTCCAATGTGCTTCTTAATATCCCATATGCTCTCGCCTGTACCACGTTTTATGCCAAACATTGTTAAATCGTTGGTATAACAGTGGGAATTATCACCAGTAAACATTTGAAGCAAACAAGTTTTACCTGACCCGTTCGGGCCCGTTATCTGCCAATGCTCATTTTTATTAAGCGTAAAGTTAAGCTTTTCAAATACAGCACGTTCATCGAAACGCACAAAGCCGTCATTTAGCTGGATCAAGGTATGAGGTAGTGAATCAAGTTCACTGGTTGACTCCTTGCGATTTGGGGCGCTGCGGTTTTGATCATTAGCGCTAAGCGCTGCGGGGACATCGATATCATCAGACTCCAGCGCAAACCATGTGCTTAACTCTGAGCGCAAGTCATCATAGTTAAGTGTGCCTTCAGATTTCCACGTAATAGCTAGATCATCCATCACTATGAGTTGTGCGTGAAGGCCCTCAGGAATGTCTGCAAGCTTGTTGGCGGTCAACGCCAGTGCGGCTTGCTGCTGAGAGACAAGAAATCGACTAAATGCACTTATCGCTTCAACATCTAAACCTTCGAAGGGTTCATCAAGCAAAATAATAGAGGCATTACTTAACCATGCCAACATGATAATAATCTTGCGAGTTTCACCTGTTGAAAGTGAAAGAAACCCATTATCTAGCAAGTGCTCAATTCTAAGAGCAGAGGCGAGTTTGCCGTAATAAGGGTGATTTTGATAATCATCATTAGTCTGTGCGAATAGCTCGCGAACCTGTGTTGGCTCAGCTATTACGTCTAAAATATCCGCACTGTCTTTTTGTTTTTCTTCTTCAATTATCGCTTGCTGTTTAAAAACAGATACCTCTGCAACAATCGAACTGCATTCACGACAACCGGTTACGACCTTGCCGTTGCCGGCAAGGGCGGAAATTAAGAGTGACTTCCCGCTACTGTTTCTGCCTGCAATAAGGAAGTGCGAGGGTGGTTTTTCGTTATTTAGTGTTAACGAAAAAGCAGGGGTAATATATTGATTTGGAAGCTTTGTTTGAAATTCGGAAAGATACAGCATTATGATTGCGAGTGGATAAGAAGTAGAACCATTGTGAAGTTTTCTGATTAGGTGTCAACGACGTTGTTCTGTGTATAAATGCATATCCCTTCCTGTGGAGTTATAGATTTGTTGATTTGCTATTTATTACGCCGTTAATTACTCCGGTGGCTGCAAGGTTCATTAATCGACGAAACCTGGGACATTCCAAGTGGCTTGGTGCAGTGCAGGCTGCCGCATGTTGTAGTCCATCACGCATCGCCGTAAGCTTCTTTATTGTTCCGTCTAGTTCATTAGCTTTTCTCAGTAGTAGTTCACGATCAATTTCAGGCTTTGCCTCGTTCCCCAAAATACCCGCAATCTCTTCTAAAGAAAAACCTGCAGCGCGACCTAATGCTATTAATTCAAGGCGCTCTAGTACATTCGGGCTAAATACGCGACGTATACCTTGCCTGCCAATAGAACTGATAAGACCTTTCTCTTCATAAAACCGCAGCGTGGAAGCTGAAACTCCGGACTTTTTGGCAACTTGAGATATTTCCATACATTTTTCCAAAGGATTGCTTGACTTAAAGTTAACTTTAAGTTGTAGGCTAGCATCTCTAACTAATTGAAACTAGCTGTTGAGTGTGAATATGCAGAATATTGTTTTTATCGTGCTAATAGGTATTGGAGCTACCCTAGTGATGGATTTATGGGCGCTGCTAAGGCAACAACTGTTTGGTATTGCTCCAACAAATTGGAGCATGGTGGGGCGCTGGATAGGGCACATGAAAAAAGGGCGGTTCTCGCATATTTCTATTGCAAATGCCGGTAGTGTTCGCGGTGAAAAAGCCATTGGGTGGGCAGCACATTACGTAATTGGTATTGGCTATGCGGTGTTGCTTTTCCTTGTATTTGGAGAAGCTTGGTTGTTCGAACCGACACTAGGTCCAGCTGTGGTGCTTGGTATCGCTACGGTCGTTGCACCGTTCTTTATATTGCAGCCAGGTATGGGCGCAGGAGTTGCTGCGTCTAAAACGCCTAATCCTAACGCTGTCCGTCTTCACAGCGTAGTAAACCATGCTGTATTTGGCGTTGGGCTGTACCTTTCGGCATTGATAGTGAGATTTGTTTTATAGCAATAGCCAATACGCGGCTAAAGCATTACTGGCCGCTTTTGCCTCTCAGCTTAATTTGCTAAGAGGTTTTGTACTAAGTCTTCTGTATCTACAATTGGGTCTTTGCCAAACCATATAGACCACAATGCGTTAGCCAACGCTTTGTTTTCAGTCTCGACAACTAAGGTATTGTTGAAAAACACACTTAGCTTATCTGAAGGAAGTCTGGATATTGTTAAGGTTGAATGTTTTCCTACTTCATCCTGAAATCCAGCAGATAGTCTTTTAATATCCTCTTTAATTTTACTAAGGTCAGCATCGACGTTATTTCGCTCAATGCCTTCCATAAGTGCTTCCTCTATTTGCTCTCGGGTCACATCCCTCAAGAACTCCAATTCTAGGCGCTGCTGTGTGTCTGCATTTAAAATAAACGTGATCAGCGCTTCTTTCGATGCAAAGTTAACACTAGGCTTTGCCATGAAGTGGCTCAATTTGTAAACGCTAAAGAAAAAGCGCTTTTTAACGGTGGTACCGCTTACCTTCAGAGCATCCGAAATAGCTGTAGAATTGTTTTCGACTGAGGTGCTGTTGGAATATGTCGAATCAATCACTGCGTCGGCTGTCACACTAAAACAAGTCATCATTAAAAGAATTAGACCGCGGTTTAAAATTGCTTTCGACAAAACTATTCCTCTGATAAAGCTATTAAAATATCTATTTGTAGCAGTACTGATAGCGTTAATTGCAGTTAATGACAATTTACGATCAATTTCTATACTTTTTCAGTAAGAAGATAGAAAACAATAAATAGAGACTCTCTTGAAGTTTATAAGCTTTCTTCTTTACATACTCCTTTTTTTTACCTTAAGTAAACAAAGTTACGCAGGTTACCTGCAAGGCTGTAACGACCCTGAGTACCTAGAGTATGTTGAGAAGCGTTTTGCACACCTTGAATCAAGAAATCGTCGATTGCTAAATGAGACATGGAAAGACTACCAACTGAGTTTGTCGCTCAACAGTAATCCATATCAAGTGCTCAACAACTTAAGTAGGCATATAAAATATAGTGCGCAATTTGAGCCCATTGAAATAGCTGAATTGAAGATTGAGCGCGCATTTGAATATGCTGATGAGATGAGCACAGAACAACAAATAGCGGGCGATGTGTACGATGGTTTCAGTAGTGAAAATCATTATGTGGATATCGCTAGAGCGTGGATAGCCTATCGGCAAGGCGATGTTGAGGGTGCATTTCATGCGCTACACAATTCTATAAAGAGTGTTGATTCTGCGCTGCTGGGTGCTTTTGGCCCAGACTTTGATTTGGTGCGTCAGCTTTATAATGATGGTTATATTGACGCTGTGGTCGCTTACATCAATAAGACCGAATCATTTTGGACTGGCAAGCGACCCGATGCACTGCGCAGTGCGTGGCTTAATATGATTAAGGCCGGCTGTAAAATACAATTTGACTCTATCGATACAATAAAAGCTGAGCAATTAGGGCTTACCGTGATTGACGTTCAAAAAGCGCTTGGTTTCGATTAACAGGTATGTTTGCTTTTGTAGATGGAATTGGCGAATAACTTTATGCTACAAATATGTGTAGCAGACATTCAGGGCGCTTTTGATTTGTGCTCGCGCTCGTTACATAAACGGAAATTTCATCAATTGAGCAACAACATTGGGGAAGTGTTTTCTATCTATGGGGCCCGTCGGGCGAGCTTCTTCACATTACTGAGTTGGGTAGCTAGCCGTTTAATTATCGGCAGCTTTCTGTCTTAAGGCGGCAAGACGCCTCCGCTTTTTATGAATAGTCTGACGATAAACATCAAATTCTTTTAGCTCTGAAAATGGCACATCTCCTAAAACTAGGCGCTTTACGTCACTTGGTTATCAGCAATTTTTTTAAATGTAACCTTTAATGAAACCAATGCGGCTTGCAGCCTCTCCTTGGTGTGAATATTGCAAATGCCTGCTTAAAGACACTGAAAATGTCGGTTTGCGTAGTAGCTGATCACTGTTTTTCGATGAGTTTTTGCTTCTTTCCGATAGAAATTTGACGTTTTTCACTGGACACGTGTAATGAAAAGTATGACAAAACCTGTCTCTCACGCTTTGCTGACAGAAAATGGTCGCTTAGTCGCGAAAGCCTTGGCATATACGGCGCTTCTCTTGGGCTTACTCTCTGGTTGCTCTTCATCTGACGAACCTAAGAGTCAATTTGCGCAAACCGATGCCAGCGACGTATCGGCATTAGGTAACGTGGAATATCATACCTATATGTTGGCGAACGAACTTTTCGCTGATGTGGGTCCAGCACGTCAGTCTCGTTATGCGGTAGTTGGCTTTGTACCTGCGGATACCATGAAATACAGTGCCGATCATCAACACCCATTAATGTTGTTGGGCCATCAGCTTGAGCAAGGAATGATTACTGAGGCCACGAAAAGAGGCTTTTCTACTCAAGAATTCAAGCTTTCGAACGATATAATTGTTAGTGACGAAAGCGACAGAGTGTTAACGCGCAATATCGACCAGCTTTCCAACATTGAGCGCGTCGATTTTTATATTACCGGCACCATGGTGTATCAAGAGTCTGGTGCGGTGGTTAACGCTCGAATTATCAACGCTAGAAATAAAAACATTGTCGCTGCAGCAACACGCTTTTTCCCTGCCGAACTGTTTTGGCGCGAAGAACAAGTAACCACCAGAAACGGCAAGTTATACAGAACTGAAGGTACGAGGTAACCCCATGAAAAGACGAAATCAATACGCGGCGCTTTCGCTTTGTGCTTCACTGCTAAGCGTTAGCGGGTGCTCTATGATGATGGGGGAAGAAGAGGTAGCCGAACAAGCGCCTCAGCGCCCGGCCATGAATGTGATTGATATTACTGCTGCCGACCGTGCTCCTGCTAAGCCCATTGAAAATAACGGTTATAATCAGCCTCAAGGAATGGACGCGTATGGGGCAATTGGGCAACCTCCGCTTTATTCAAGCGTTCAGGGTGCCTATAAAGGTCGCCCACTGACCAAACATATTGGCGACTATGTTAAGAACATGGCGCAAGACTTAATTTCCAATATGGAGTACGTAAATAATAAAACGCCAATCGGTGTAACCCATTTCGCATTGCTAGATACTGACTTGCAAAAAACGGATTTGCTAGGTCGTCAGATGGCGGAATCTTTTGTTCACGAACTGCATAAATTCCGCGTGCCGGTTATCGACTTTAAAGCGACTGAGTATATTCGTATTACCGACGATGGCGATTTTGTGTTAAGTCGAGACTATTTGGAATTGAGCAGCAGCCTGCCTATAGAATATGTACTTACCGGAACCATGACCAAGCACCAAGGTGGCGTGTTAGTTAACGCCCGTATATTAGGTATGGAGTCGCGCGCGGTGGTGGCAACTGCGCAAATGTTAGTGCCGTTCTACGTGGTAGATGCACTTATTCCAAGTGACGGTAGCCAGCAAAATGGTATGCGTGATGGCGTTAGGCTAAGTCGCGGTTAGGAGTTTCAGTATGGTGTTTACAAAGAAGCTTTTGCCTAGCAGTTGGTTAGCCGTTGGCGTAATGCTAAGTGTATGTATGACAGGGTGTACAAGCACACAGTCTATTGGCTCGTTTTGGTTAGGTGAAGACGGTGAGATTACTCATCACGCCGAGCCAGTACCTGTACCAAGCCGTTCAGGACTGGAGTACACACCAGATTCTCGCGATAGACAATATCAACAGCACGTTGAAGTCGACCTCGGCTATAAAGACCCACTACACCATGGCTATTCACCTTCACAAACGCATAAGCGCTTAAATGATTACGCTTCGCAACTTGCGATGGAGTTAATGGACAATGCAACCCGTCTTACGCAGCAAGATATGGTGGGTGTGGCGAGCTTTGTGAGGCTTAATCAGTCGTTGAGCGACAGCACAGTGTTAGGCAATCAGCTTTCAGAGTATTTAATAGCCGAGCTGCAAGACTTTGGGTTAGCGGTTGTCGACTTTAAGCTTGCAGGTGGCATTACCGTAACGCCAGTGGGCGATTTCGTACTTACTCGAGATGGTACTACACTCGCTAAACAGGTTGAAATGGACCATGTTGTAACTGGCACCATCATTGAAGATGACAGAGGCGTCCGCGTAAACGCCCGTATCGTGTCGCTGGAAAATAAACAAGTGGTGGCAAGCGCCAACGTATACATTCCTGCGTTTATCGTGATGGATTTAAATAAAATGGCTAGCGTAAACTAGCCATTTACTTCCTTTGAACTCTGTTTTCGAAAGCGAACTCATTTCATATTCGCTTTAAAACCTCTAAATATCCGGACTTACCGACCTAGCTAATAAGAGAATGTTGGCAAAGCTGAGGCGCATTTTAACTCTGACTTCTAATCGCTTCGCGAGTCATAAAGCGGCTGGTGTTCACGGCATTAAGCAGGTCATTGCTCAAAGGTAGCGGTTCCTTACATAGGCTGCTTACCAAGACGTCTGCCATTAAAGGTGCTGTGGTTAACCCTCGTGACCCTAAGCAAGTAAGGGTGGAAACTGCGCTGTTTGGCAACACTGGCGCGCTAGTCAACGGCTTGCCCACGCCTAGCATAGTGTAGTGCTCTTTTAATGAGTCAAAGTTATGAAGCGCACCGACAACAGGCTGGTGGTCGGGGGAACCTAAGCGCGTTGCTGCTCTGGCTTTACCATCATGTTGTAATGCTTGCACGATGTCGGTGTTTGCCAGCGCCTGTTCGTGGGTGGCGAGGTTCATTTCAGTTTCATCGCCTCGTACATCGTTACGTAAGTCGTTTTTAACGTAGGTTGAACCTAAAGCATGCCGACCTTCGAGTACAGGAGTCATATAGCCTTTGTGACACAACACAGTGCTAAGCTGTTCAATTGGCATTTGGGTGGGAATAGCTTCAACCTGTCCGCGAACAGGGCGAAGGGACAGGCTGTTAAAATCGCTAGCGTTTACCGCACCTGCACCAAGGGCAAGAATAAGGTGATCGGCAGTAATAACTTCTTCATTCTCAGCGCTACCTAAGTCAAAACGAATCCGCACCCGCTGCTTTGTTGTATCAACTGCCTCATGAGATACATAGGTATGATTGGGTTTCAGCTCGAGTTTGCCACTTTGAAGTGCTTCTTCAATCATGGCGGTAACTAGCTGCGGAGGAGAAAGCCATCCGCCGAGGCCAATGTATAAGCCTGAATAGGGAAGGGGCAGGTTAGCGATATCGCTTACTTCTTTGCTGTTTACGGGCTTAATCAAAGCTTCAGGCCATACGTCGGCTGCTGCCAGTTTATTTTGGCGTTCTGTTACCTTGTCGTTAAAGCTTAGTTGAATAACACCACAGAAATCATGGGCAACGTCGGTTAGGCCACAGGCTTTTGCATGTTCAATAGTGTGGTCGTAGGCTTGTCTAGCATACAAAAAACTATGTGCCTGAATGCGGCTGGCAATACTCGCTTCGCTATGAAGCTGCGGGTAAAAACCGCCTTGCGGGTTGCCAGAAGCGCCGCTTGCAAGGGTGTCACCATCAAAATACAAAGTAGTGCTAATGCCGCGTTTTACTAAAGCCAAGCATGCCGTAGCTGCTGCAAGGCCGGAGCCTACTACTGCGACTTTGCTTGTTTTATCTAAACTGTCGTTCGTGTACCTATAGTAGGGGCCAGCAGGCAGGCGAAGTTTATGCTGCACATTTTCATTGTTTTGGTTAAAAACGCCGGTGAGCATGTCACGCTTACGGCCAAATCCTTTGCGCTTTTTAATATCAAACCCTACACCAGCAAGCCCACGCTTTACGATACCTGCGGCGGTAAAGGTTCCAAAGGTTGTGCCGGTTTTTGACAAGCGAGCCATTTGGCTAAACAGAGCATCGGTCCACATATCAGGGTTTTTGCTTGGTGCAAAACCATCTAAAAACCAAGCATCGATGAGGCCATTTACAGGAGAATGCCATTGAGGTAAAAGCTCGTGCACATCACCAATCCACAAGTCGAGTGTGGTTGAATGGTTATCAAAATGAAGGCGATGACAACCTTCAAGGCCCATGGGGTAAAGTGAAGCGAGGGCTCGCGCTTCGTCTTTAAGGGCAGGAAAAGCTTCTAGCGCTCGCTGCATATCCTGTTGAGGCAGTGGAAACTTTTCCGTGGTAATAAAATACAGGTGCTTTAACGGATGGTCGGGGTTGGCTGCTCTAAACTCGTTAAAGGCGCGCATAGCGACCAAAAAGTTCAGCCCAGTTCCAAAACCTGTTTCGGCGATAACAAAGGTAGAGTTGGGCCACTGTTGCCAGCGCTCATCAAGGTCGTTGCCTGCAACAAAAACGTGTTGGGTTTCATCAATTCCGCTGTCGTTAGAAAAATAAACGTCGTCAAAATGGTCGGCGACAGGCGTACCGCTCTCATTAAAATGGACCTGTGCATGCTTAGATTTCACTGTTTATTTTTCTCCGTTTATGTCGTTTTTGTGTTGGCGCTTTGAATTGAAGGCAGTTTTCACTACTTCAACAGTTTGCCCACCCAATGCTTGTTTTGAAACGCCAGAGTTAGCCTGGCTTTTAGATAAACAAGACACTTCTGCTAGTGTTGAAAAGTGCGGGGTTACTTTACTGGTCACGTGCTGTGCGCCGAGCATACCGCCAATGGTGCTCCACGAACTATTAACGTTAATTAACCCGCGGTGATCCATGGTAGGCACTTCAGCTTCTGTTTTCGAGATAACCCAAGTGCCTTCGGCAATATCAAAGATCCATATGGCGTCATCCGCAGTTGAAGGCTCGCCGTTATAGCCAATGCCATTGTAGTTGTACGGATTAGTTGAGCCGCCAACAAAATAGATTTTATTCGTGGCCTTATCGCCCGCTGCGGCCATGCGATAGCGCGAAGTACCCGTTGGATGGTCAAGTGTACGCCAATCAATTTTGAATGGATTTTCCTTGTCAATTTCACCTTTAAAGCAGGCTGTTTCTGGCGCGAAGCTGCGGCGTTTATCGCTGTGCGGTGTTACTGATACGCCGTCACAAATTACCATAGTGCTGTTAACGATGCCGCCAGCTTGTCCGAAAACCGGACTGCCAAGAAAAGGGCTGGCCTGTTGCCATTGACCGGTTTGCGTATCATAAACCTGCACAAGATTTACGTTGCCATCGTTGTGCCAGCCTGAAACTAAGTAAACGTAGCGGTCTTGGTAAACCAGTGCAGTTGCATCATCAACAGGGACGGGCATAGGCGCCAATAGGGTATATTTCCCCGTGGCAGGAGCGTATTTATAAACGTCTGGCGTACTAATTTCATTGTGATCTTCATCAACCGTGTAACCGCCAAAAATATAAACGCTGTCATTAACGCCCACTGCTACGGAAGCCAAACGACCTTTTAGTGCAAGGCTGGATGGAACTGGGGGAAGGGCTTGCCACTGCATAGGTTTATCGGTGTTGTTAATGACAAGCTGCCAAGCACGGTTGTGCACGTCTTTATGGGTCTTGCCTTTGCCCAGCCCCATAAAACTAAATACATATTGTGTGTCGTCTATGGTTACAGAAGCTATGGCATTGTTTGAAACTGGCTCTGGTAGTTGGGGCAGGTCACTTAGCGCAACTGTTTCAATAGCCATGGCATAAGAAGCTGACATAAGAGAACTCAGAAACAGTATTTTAGGAAAAGTCGTTAAGGCTATAGTTTTTAGCTTTTTTGGTAACACGGCAAACATCAGTCTTCTTGTTCAAATCATAAACGCTAGGGGGCGTATTCTACCTTTCATGCCATTGTTTTTCCGCAAAAGTTTACGATTACGCTATTTGAAGGTTTTGTGAAGGTCTAAATAAACGCTGGTCATTACCCAGTACATTCGTGCTACATTGGGATGATTAAATATACAAAGACGGTAATAACGAATGATAAAGGCAGTGGGAAAGCTGCCTGCTTGGAACAAAGAGGACTAATGCGAACCAGGTTGTTAACCGAGCAGGGCTTTAATGATGTGGTGATTGATGTAGTTTCAAAAAGCTTTCACGTTAATCAAAGGTTTCTACTTCAGAGGCTTTTAGCTCCCAGCTCAAGAACTTATGCTGCACTCTAAATGTTCAGCATGTTTTAGCAAAGCAATTGGCAGAGCAGACCACTTTACCATTCAAAATCGTTACCATAAGCCGCAACAACGCAAAGGGTAAACTATGAGAAGAGCAGTTATCACCGGTCTTGGTATCGTATCAAGCATCGGCGTAAATAAAGAAGACGTACTTGCTTCACTAAAAGCAGGTAAGTCTGGAATTACATTTTCAGAACAGTTCGCCGAAATGGGCCTTCGCAGCCAAGTTTGGGGCGACATTGATATTGATTTAAAAGAGCACATCGACCGTAAAGCAATGCGTTTTATGGGCGATGCAGCAGGCTATGCATACGTGGCAATGCAGCAAGCCATTGCAGACTCTGGACTAGAAGAAAGCGATATTTCAAACGAGCGCACAGGTATTATCGCAGGCTCAGGTGGCGCGTCTTCTGAAAACCAAGTGCTTTCTGCTGATATTCTTCGCGAAAAGGGCGTTAAACGTGTAGGCCCATACATGGTTCCTCGCTGTATGGCGTCTACGGTATCAGCTTGCTTAGCCACACCGTTTAAAATTCGCGGCGTGAACTATTCAATTGCCTCTGCATGTGCAACCAGTGCCCACTGTATTGGTAATGCGCTAGAGCTTATTCAACTTGGTAAGCAAGATGTAGTATTCGCAGGTGGCGGTGAAGAGCTACATTGGTCATTATCAAGCCAGTTCGACGCTATGGGCGCACTAAGCTCTAAATATAACGATAATCCAGCTGTGGCATCACGTACTTATGATGCGGCACGCGACGGCTTTGTAAGTTCTGGTGGCGGCGGTATGGTCGTTGTTGAAGAACTTGAGCACGCACTAGCACGCGGCGCAAAAATCTACGGTGAAGTAGTAGGTTACGGTGCTACATCAGATGGCTTCGACATGGTTGCACCATCGGGTGAAGGCGCAATTCGCTGTATGAAGATGGCGATGCAAAATATCGATGCGCCAATCGATTACTTGAACACCCACGGCACGTCTACGCCTGTAGGCGATGTGAAAGAACTTGCGGCGATTCAAGAAGTGTTTGGCCAAGCGGGCGTACCTATTAGTGCAACAAAGTCTCTGACAGGTCACGCACTAGGTGCAGCGGGTGTAAACGAAGCTATCTATAGCTTGTTGATGATGGAAAATAACTTTATCGCGCCATCTATTAACATCGACACGCTGGACGATGCAGCACAAGGCTTAGATATTGTTACCGAAGCACGTGAAGCAACGCTAAACACAGTGATGTCAAATAGCTTTGGCTTTGGCGGCACTAACGCAACGCTGGTTATGCAGCGTTATAATGGCTAGTCAAAGCAGCTAGGAACAGAAAATTTTTAGCTTCACTTTAAGAAGCTTTAAACTAAAAAGGGCGTAAATCTGAACACCTTGAGTGTTTGTGTTTACGCCCTTTTTTATTGCCGTTTTTCAATTAAACCTGCATTTCGATTACAACCACTTAAGCAACGTTGTTGCTTAAGTGATTGTAATCGAAAGTTTTGTACGTGAAGCAAACGTCCCACATTCGTTACTATGAAGTCTCAGCAATAAGCTTTTAGCTATCACGCCTCCATAATGCACAATATCCTGTACATGTGCTCATTTGCGGTCTAGAATTGTCCTATATAATGTACAAGTGGGGTGAAAAATGCGAATCGTCTCTTTTACAGAAGCAAGAAATGGACTAAAAGCCGTTTTGGACAATGTAGTCAACGATGCAGATACAACAATAATCACTCGTCGTGACTCAGAAGATGCTGTTGTAATGTCATTAGATTACTACAACAGCCTTATGGAAACCGTTCATCTACTTCGCTCTCCAGCGAATGCCGAACACTTAAATCGTTCGATTACACAGTTTAAAGCGGCAAAAACGGCACAGCGAGAACTTATTGATGAGTGACAGGTTGTTGTCATGGACTGATGAAGCTTGGAATAGCTACGTTTATTGGCAATCTCAAGACAAGAAAACCCTGAAACGTATCAATAAATTAATAACCGATGTTAAGCGCTCTCCGTTTGATGGGATTGGAAAGCCTGAACCTCTAAAAGAAAATCTTGCTGGTTTCTGGTCACGTAGAATAGATGACACCAACCGTTTGGTATATGCCGTGGATGATACCGCAATTACGGTTATCTCGTGTCGTTACCATTACTAGCTGGTGTCTGCTAACAATCTAATAAAGTCGCTCGCGGGCTCGATGGGCAGCAAACGTGGCGGTTGCTTCACTTCGTTTTGATTATAGCCCTAATTGATAAGAGAACAAATTAAAAGTTGTTTTTATTTTTCTTGTCTAGAGCTTTCTAAAGTAAAGATTGCGCACACGTCCGTTAGATATCCTGAAGCCATTTACCTCACCGTGAACATCTCGCTCGAATAGGATATCGCCAACTCGTGAACTAAAAAAGTCACCTTTGACTGGCGCAATATAATGGTCGCTTAGACGGTGATGAGAAATTTTCAGCTGTTTATTTTCTGGTGAAAAGTGATAAGTGGAAGAAAGTTCAGGGCTGAAGTAACTACCGGCGAATTGCGATAACCAGGTTTTGGTTATTTTGACTGGTGTATAGCCAACCGACACATACGTATCGATATTGTCTACCCGCACTGTCATTAAGCTTTTTTCGTCATTTTTAGTAAATTCAACATAAATCTCTCCTTCTACGTTCAGCATTTTAAAGGTGTTTTCGCTGATAGGAGCGAGTACGCTTACGTCATCTTGGCCTCTCGAATACATTAGTTTACCGTTCTCTAAATATATCTCTCGTGAGTACTTTTCTGGTTCATGCCAATAGTGGCCCACATAGGCATTGAGTGTCTCTTCATTTAACTCAATAGAATCAGATATTTGTTTAGGTGAGATCGACTCCAAAAATGCGTTAGTAATCGCATTCTGAGGGGAAGGGGGGCCTTTCTTCAAAAGCCTGTCAGCAATTTGCAGAGCCAATTCCCATGGCCTTGCATCTGCGCCATTATTCAATATTGCTATTGCTAAATTTTGTTTAGGGAATCGAGCCAAATACGAACGAAATCCTGCGTCTCCGCCGCTATGCTGAATATATTTGGTACCTTTGTAATGGCTAATAAATTGCCCATATGCGCCACCAAATGTTTCTCCATTGTTTAAGGACGCAAGGGTATTCATTTGCTCGATTATAGCAGGGCTACCCACAGTCGGTTCGGTGAAATTAGCTGACCATTTCAGCAGATCTTCTGCAGTCGTAAACAAACTGGTTGCACCTACATTTGAAAAGTTCAACACACTTTTTTTGTAACCATTATCATTGAGTTCGTATGAATAGGCCCTATTGCTAACGATCTTCTGATGGTCGTCATAAAACAAGCTGTTACTCATATTCAATGGCGTGAACAGCCTTTCTTGTGTGAATTGAGCAAAAGATTTACCGCTAACACGTGCAACAACCTCTGCTAATAGTGTAAACCCGGTATTTGAGTACAGAAACTCTTCTCCCGGTTTGAAGTTTAGCTCTTTTTGTCGCGCTACTATTTTTAGTACGTGTTCGGTAGTGATTACGTCATCTAATCTCCAACCAGCCATACGCAACAAATTCCATTGATCTCGCATGCCGCTTGTATGTGATGCTAAGTGTCGTAAAGTTATGGTGTGACCAAAGTCTGGCACTTCTGGAATGTATTGTCGTATGTCATCATCGAAATTTAACTT
>JAXHTT010000066.1:0-20079 GCA_034190055.1 Pseudomonadota bacterium
TTATGATGGGGCTTGGAACAACACATATGCCGAGCATGCCGAGTTTTTACAAGGGTGGATAAACGGCCCAGACTGGGAAACGCTAGCACGGGTTAATGCGCTGACCTACGATATGATATTTACACAGCCGGTTATTGAAGAGTTTGATAGTTTGACCCTGCCAACCACACTAATATTAGGTGCCCGTGATCGCACAGCGCCTGGCCGTGCTAACAAACATAACGACGTAAGTAGAGAATTAGGTCGCTACGACAGACTAGGCAAGGAAGTAAAAGCACGTAACTCAAACATCCATGTTGTTGAATTAGAAGGGTTAGGTCACTTGCCCCACATTGAAGCTTTTGAACGCTTTAAGGTGCCATTTTTAGACGCATTGCATGACTAATTTCTGCATGGTCATTTGTTTCTGAAAAACCGATGGTAAATTTCTGGGGCGCGTTTAGATATTTTTCTTTGCCTTTGCGCCCAAATTTGAAAACGGTCATGACCGTCATATAAGGGCGTTATTTAACGCCCTGAAATACCAGCTTTTGAACTCGTCTACCCGTATTAACTTCGGTGGTATACAGATTTCCTTCGCTATCGGTATCAATACTGTGTAGCCATATAAATTGGCCTGGATAGCGACCGTTCTTACCTATCGAGCCTAGCTTTTCATGAGATTTTCTATCGTAAATCCAAATACGCCCGTTCATCATGTCAGCAACATACAAGTATTTTCCATCGGGTGAAAATGCCACATCAGTTGCAGTACCTAGCCCACCAGTTTCTGGGCGTACAGCAAAGTTTTTTACGAAGCGGATATCACCGTTTTTATCCCGTTTAAATATCTGAAGACGGTTGTTTCGACGATCGCAAACATAGATAAACCCGTCGCTGTCTTGATTTATACAATGCACGATATTTCCAAATAATGGGTTTTCCGGGTCTATTCCCTGCTTTTGCGGCTGAGTCGCTTGGGACTGATCAAAGTCTCCTTCACGAGTGGGTCCTAATGGCTTTTCTCCATAAGCACCGAGCACGTGAGTCGCCTTCTCTTTCTCAACATCAAAACTTGCAATGCGCGCATTGATATAACCATCGGCTATCACTAACTCGTTATGATTACCGTCCATAAACATATCTGCAGGATTACCCAGTGTATGCAGGTCCATATTGCCGTTGGTCTGCCCTCGTCTACCTATGCCTTTCACAAACTCGCCATCAAAAGTGAATCCCACAGACACATGGTCATCTTTGCCATTGCCAGCTAACCAAACCGTGTCATTCTCATCAACAAATAGCCCATGTACGTTTACCGGCCATTGGTTTACACCGTCTATCGTAGGCGCATTGCTTTCGCCGCCCCATGCTGTAGCTACCTCGCCATCGGGCGTAAAGCGAATAACATGGGGCGCTGGTTCACAGCACACCGCGGTGGGTGGCGTTGCAACAAGGCCTGTATCGGTTTTGCCAAGAGAGTTAGGACGCTGCAATATCCAAACATGATCGTATTTATCGATAGAAAGACCCGACACCTGCCCCAGCATCCAGGTTTCTGGCAACGATGGCCAGCTTGCATCAACGCTAAATCGAGGAAGAGGCTTGTTATCTATCGGATAGGTAGCCATAGGGATAAGCGGCGTATTATTTTTTGATAATAAAGCGCTTTCTATTGTTTCGATACTCACTAATGGAGACATGGCTTGTGAGGTATTAGCGAAGGTTAAACTGCTAAAAAAAGATGCAGCAGTTAGTGCAGTAACACAAACAGCATTGGGATGTATTCTGGTCATAGGGCTTTCCATATAGGCATGATCGGCAAAGGGTAAACACGTCTAGCATGCTGCAAGTCCGCCAAGATAATTGCAATAAAAAGCGCCAGCTTGTATGAGTTTTAAGCTAAACTGAAAAGCATTTTCACTCGTTGACTAGATGAAGAAAATTCATCCTACCTAGATAGGATGAATTTAATTTTCAAAAACAATTTCTTCCAAAGAATAGAAGCACTTCTGTATTTAACGGAAGATACGTATTTCTAGGTCACTAGCTATTATAAGGGCGACTAAAACGACGACTAACTCCCTAGGCGACTGGTAAACTGCCCTACTGCATCAACGACTTCTTTTGCACCGTCTTGAATTTGTTCGATAACTTCGCCCGCCTCTTTGGCGTAGTTGAGCCCTGATTGCGCCTTTTCATCACCTTCATTAACCAAGTTCACTGCGTCGGTGGCCAATGTTTGGTTGTGTTTAACCACATTGATGATTTCTTCTGTGGCTTCGGTTGTACGTGATGCTAACTGACGCACTTCGTCAGCAACTACAGCGAAACCTCGCCCCTGATCGCCAGCACGTGCCGCCTCAATCGCAGCATTTAGAGCAAGTAAGTTGGTTTGTTCGGCAATCGCACTGATACTTCCGATAATGGTGGCAATTTGTTGAGACTGAGCGTCTAAGGCGTTAATCCCTTCTTTTGCCCTATCCATTTGCTGCGACAGTGAAGACATTTCAGAAAGCAGCTCGCTAATAACGTCTTTGCCTCGAGACGCGATTTGATCTGTGGTGTTTGAAGAACGGTAGGCAATATCTGCGGCACTGGATACAGCACTTTCTCGTGCCACCTGCTCAGTAATATCAGTAGCCAGCTTAACCACTTTATACATGCGCCCGTGGGAATCACAAATAGGGTTATATGTGGCTTCAAGCCAAATAGAATTGCCGTGAGCGTCGAAACGTTCAAAACGTCCAGCAACAAACTCACCGCGGGCTAAGCGATCCCAAAAATTTTTATACTCAATAGAATTGGCGTATTCGCTATCACAAAAAATTCTGTGGTGCTGGCCCTTTATGTCGTTCAGGCTATATTTAACGGTTCTTAGAAAAGCTTCGTTAGCATCTTGAATTACGCCGTTGAGATCAAACTCAATCGCCGCATTAGATTTGTGTAAAGCAGCAACAAGGTCTTCATGTTCTTTCGACTTCGCAATGGTGCGCGTAAGATCATTAAGGTTTACCGAGAATTTATGTATATTGCCGTTAATATCAAAAATCGGCTCAACTACACCCCTTAGCCACGCTTCCTCGCCGTTTTCACGGGCAAATTCAATTGCTCCCCAGTAATGAACGCGCTTCTCAATTGAATTTTTGAGCTTTTTATAGTGTGGCGTATTCCTCGCAATTTCGGGAACGAATTCAAAGAAGCGTTGCCCTTTAACTTGAGACAGTGAGTAACCAAGCTCTTTTTGAAACATCTCATTGACATCGTCAATTTCGCCGCGCTCGTTGAGACGAAGAAAGATCATATCTTCGCGCAAGCCATCTCGCACTTGCTTGAGTATATGTAGTTCCTCTTTAAGTGCTTCGTTTTCTTTAACTAGGTGTTTGTTAAACATGAACGCTTCCCTGACAAAATTTTGCGGTAATAAGACGTTTATCGACTAAACTGCCGTTTTTCTTAGTAAATTTACAATTCTATTTGAAACATTATTTGGATATAAACTTAGCTTCGTTTGCTTTACTGACTTAAGCATTTTGCCGCAGGATGATGTTACGAATAAACGGCTTTTGAATGCAGTAAACTTTTGTCTGTACTACTCCAACTCAGTATTAGACCTTACAGTTCAATAGTTTCAAACAAAGGGGGATCTTTACTATATCGATCATTGCTAGTCAGTAAAACTTGTTTGATAACGCGCTACGTTTTCAATTAGCCAGTGTGTAAATGCTTGGAAACGAGCTTGAGAATGCGTTTCTTTGTGCGTAGCCAACCAGAACGTGCGTTTGATGTGAATCTCGTTTTCAATTAGCCGAACCAAGCCTGGTTGCTTCTCAGCCATAAATTTGGGCAAAATCCCTACGCCAGCCCCATTAATAAGCATCTGATATTGCGCATTAATGCTGGTACTGCGAAGTGCACTTAACTGTGAAAGTGCAGTCTCTTCAATGAATTTTAACTGTGGCGCATACACCAGATCGGGTACATAGCTCACTAAATTGAATGCAGTGAGGTCGTGTAGAGTTTGTGGTTTATTCTCATTAATAAGAGACTTATGGGTATAGAGATAAAGGTTATAATCAGTCAGTTTTTGTGTAACCAGTAGACCTTTACTAGGTTTTTCTAGCAAGATCGCCATATCGGCTTCCCGTTTATTTAGGTTCAGGAAACCACTGGTCGCCACTAGTTCAATACTTATCCCTGGATACTGCTTTTTAAAATCGGGGAGCAATGGTGCTAAAAACCAGCTTCCAAAACCTTCCGAAACGCTAACTCTAATGGTGCCGGCCATATGTGAACGTTCATCGCCAAGCTCATTTTGCGCCTCTAAAAAATAATGCTCTGCTTTTTCGATATAAGAAACAAGCTCACTACCGTGCGTAGTAAGCACATACCCTCTTTTAGTTAGCTCAAACAATTTACAATTTAGTGAGTCTTCCAGTTTTTTTACACGACGTATCAAGGTCGTAGGATCTACCTTTAAGCCTTTAGCTGCAATAGCTACACGACCATTTCTTGCCAAACCAAGAAACAAACGCATGTCGTCCCAATTCACATCAACACCTGCATTTTTACAGCACCATACTGCAAGTATATGTATTGCCTTTGCAAACACAAGGTTTCAATATTGTTAAAAATTACAGGAGCTATGTCATGAGAAAAATTGTTCACTTTATTGCAGGTAAAGATTTTGAGGATAGCAGCGAAAATACCGCGTCGGTATTTGCACCTAACACAGGTGAAGTACAGGCTGAAGTAAGCTTGGCTAATACTTCAACCCTAGCCTATGCAATTGAAACAGCCCAAGCTGCACAGGTTGAGTGGGCAGCAACAAACCCTCAACGACGCGCTCGTGTTATGTTCAAGTTTAAAGAGTTAGTCGAAGCAAACCGCGACCGCTTAGCGGCACTGTTATCAAGCGAACACGGTAAAGTGTTGGTTGACGCACAGGGTGATATTCAACGCGGCCTTGAAGTTATCGAGTTTGCCTGCGGTATTCCTCATGCTCAAAAAGGTGAATATACCGAAGGCGCAGGCCCGGGGATTGATGTGTATTCCATGCGCCAAGCGCTCGGTGTAGTGGCGGGTATTACGCCATTTAACTTCCCAGCCATGATCCCAATGTGGATGTTCGGTGTGGCAATTGCCTGCGGTAATGCGTTCATTTTAAAACCATCAGAGCGCGATCCATCAGTACCTGTTGAACTGGCAAAGCTTATGATTGAAGCCGGCCTTCCAGCAGGCGTGCTTAACGTTGTACACGGTAACAAAGAAGTGGTTGATGGTATTTTAGATCATCAAACTATTAAGGCGGTGAGCTTTGTAGGCTCTTCTGATATCGCTAACTATGTTTACGAGCGTGGCGCTCGTGCTGGTAAGCGCGTTCAGGCTATGGGCGGCGCGAAAAACCACGGCATCGTAATGCCTGATGCTGATCTGGATCAGGTAGTAACTGACTTAGTTGGTGCTGCATACGGCAGTGCTGGCGAACGCTGTATGGCGCTACCTGTAGTAGTGCCTGTAGGCGATGAAACAGCAGAAAAATTAAAAGCGAAGCTTATTCCTGCTATTAAAGACATCATGGTAAGTCATAGTGAAGATCCTAACGCTCACTATGGGCCAGTGGTTACAGCTGCGCACAAAGAGCGTGTTGAAGGCTATATCGACCTTTGCATAGAAGAAGGCGCTGAGCTTGTGTATGACGGCAGAACCAGCCAGATCCCAGACAACAGTCAGGGCTACTTCATCGGCCCCACTTTCTTCGACCACGTAACCAAAGACATGCGCTCATACCAAGAAGAGATTTTTGGCCCTGTGCTGCAAATGGTGCGCGCTAAAGATTTCAATGAAGCGGTTAACTTAGCAAGTGACC
The DNA here is from genome assembly GCA_034190055.1 of Pseudomonadota bacterium. GTDB lineage: Bacteria > Pseudomonadota > Gammaproteobacteria > Enterobacterales > Alteromonadaceae > Alteromonas. The sequence continues at coordinate 5,849 of JAXHTT010000066.1, forward strand.
ATCAATACGGTAACGGCGTCGCTATGTACACCCGTAACGGCCATGCGGCGCGCGAATTTGCGCAGCGCGTAAACGTGGGCATGGTTGGGATTAACGTGCCTATTCCTGTGCCAGTTGCCTACCATACCTTTGGGGGCTGGAAGCGCTCTGCATTTGGCGATACCAATCAACATGGTATGGAAGGAGTGAAGTTCTGGACCAAGGTTAAAACCATTACGCAGCGCTGGCCTGATGGCTCAGATACGAACGACAACGCCTTTGTTATTCCAACCATGAGCTAAACCAGGAGACGATTATGACTACAGTTGCATTTATTGGCCTAGGTAATATGGGCTCAGGGATGGCGGATAACCTGGCTAAGAACGATTACAACGTATTGGCTTTTGACTTAAGCGAAGCGGCGCTAAAAAAAGCCGAAGAAGCAGGCTGCACTGTCGCGCAAAGTACCGAGCAAGCTGTTTCTGAAGCAGACATCGTTATTACTATGTTACCAGCAGGCAAACAAGTAAAAGATATCTATTCAAATCAGATCCTGACTTCGGTCCAAGAAGACACCTTGCTTATTGACTGTTCGACCATTGACGTAGAAACAGCGAAGAGTGTGTCAGAATTGGCTGAGGAAAAAGGCCTTAAAATGCTGGATGCGCCGGTTTCTGGTGGTGTTGCAGCGGCTGCAGGCGGCACACTTACGTTTATGGTGGGCGGCGATGCTGACGCATTCGATAAAGCGCAAGGCGTACTCGGAGCTATGGGCAAAAAAATCGTTCATGCGGGCGGCCATGGCGCGGGTCAAGCTGCGAAGATTTGCAACAATATGCTGCTTGGGGCAACTATGATTGCGACTTGCGAGAGTTTTCAACTTGCTCAAAAGCTCGGGTTAGACGCGCAAGTATTTTTCGATATTGCGTCCAATGCTTCGGGACAGACATGGTCAATGACCACCTACTGCCCTGTTAAGGGTGTAGGGCCGCAAAGCCCTGCTGATAACGATTTTGCCGGCGGTTTCGCCTCTGCACTTATGCTCAAAGACTTGGGGCTGGCCATGCAGGGCGCGAAGGGCGTCAACGCGCAAGTGCCTATGGGTGAGCTTGCTGCAAAATGGTTTGAAATGCATTGCGAAGAAGGCAATGCAGGGATGGATTTTTCCTCAATAATTAGGCGATTAGCGTAAGAAAGCCACTTTTTCTCCGTCGGTCACTTTCCCTCAGAAGAGGTGACCTTCTTGCTTAGCGAGTAAAGGATTTTACTCGCTCTTTTTTATATTTTACCCTGGCAATGGTAACAGTTATTTATAGCTTGTCGCTTTTAATCACCAAAGTCTACTCTTTAGGCTGCGTTAGCATATCGTCGTAAGCATCCATTTCCCAAGGTAGTTCACCTGGACTGGTATCAAGGAAGTGCAGGTAGCTTTCAAACTGATCTAAGATATCCCTAGCGATACCCTCCTTATCATAGCCATAAATATCGTAGGCTTGACCACCGCGACGAAGGAACACTTCAGCGCGAAAATACTTTTCCGACTCGTCATCTTCTGAGCGCAGCTCTGCGTAGCTAAACCCTGGTACTAAATATTCAGTCATACGAATATCGTAAATAAAGTCCATGTGATCGTGACGCTCAACAGTGAAGGTGGCCCTTCCCGTTTGCTCATCAAGCTTAACAAACGCCTGCCACTCTCGCGCTTTCAAAGCAGCTTGTACGTCTTTCATCGCTGCAATCACAGTTTTATCAATAAACTCATGCACCTCATTTCGGCTGGGGTAATCGACCATTGCAGCAAATCTACCTTTGAGGCTAGTCGACCGGCCGTGATTTCTATTAAGCGTATTCGCCGTCAAACTATTATTTCGATAGCCCTCAATGACAAGTGCTCGCCACAGACCTGCTGCAGACGCAAGCATTATGAATGCAAAAGGTAAGGCACTCGCTATGGTCATCGTTTGCAGGGCATTCAATCCACCAGCCAACAGCAATACAGCTGCAACAGTTCCTTCTAAACAGGCCCAGAATATGCGCTGCCAAACCGGGCTTTCTTCTTTACCACCAGAAGCAAGAGAATCGATAACCAACGACCCTGAGTCTGATGACGTCACGAAAAACTAATGATCAATAATACGGTCAGGCCTGACATGATTGATGCGCCTGGTAACAAGTCATAAAGCTTAAACAAGGCTACGGCTTCATTCTCCTGTACATCACTAATAAGCGTTGTTACCCCTTGATTCATAATGGCGTTTAACGCTGTGTCGCCAAACACGGAAAACCAAAGGAAGGTGAACATGGTTGGCACAAGCATTACTCCAAAAACAAACTGTCTAATGGTTCTGCCGCGACTTATTTTGGCGATAAACATACCCACAAACGGCGCCCACGCTATGGTCCAGCCAAAAATAAACAGCGTCCAGTTACCAATCCAATCTCCGCGACTATATGCCTGAAGGTTAAAAGTGCGCTCAATAATACCGTTGATATAACTCCCCGTGTTTTGCAGGAAGGTCTCTAAAATATGAACCGTTTCTCCCATAATAAAGACGGTACTCATAAGCGATACAGCCAGAACCATATTCAGAATTGATAGCCGTTTAATGCCTTTATCCATGCCCGCGATAACCGATATTGTTGCGGCAATGGTTACGATAGCAATGGTGCCAACCTGCACCATAATATCAATGGGGATGTCGCCGGAAAGATAGTTGAGCCCCGCATTGATCTGTGTAACGGATAGCCCAAGGGTAGTGGCGATACCAAAAAGAGTACTTAGAATGGCGAATACATCTACTGCATGACCTATTGGACCATAAATTTTATCCCCTATCAGCGGATACAAAGCTGAACGAATGGATAACGGCAAGCCATGTCGAAAAGCAAAATAGGCAAGAACCAAACCGACTAGCCCATAAATCGCCCATATGTGAAAACCCCAGTGGAAAAATGCGATTTGCATAGCCTGCTTTGCGGCATCGACCGTTTCAGCGGCTCCTGCAGGCGGCGATGAATAGTGTAAAACAGGCTCTGCCACGCCAAAGTAGAGCAGTGCTACGCCGTAGCCTGCTGAGAACAACATAGAAAACCATTCAGGAAAGCTATATTGAGGCTCTGCATGATCGGGCCCCAGCTTAATATTTCCCCAGCTAGATGACGCTACCGATACAATGAACACCAAGAAGATAGCGACCGACAACATGTAGAACCATCCGAAGCTTTCAGTGATCCACGCAAGGGTACTATTAAAAGCCTCGGCAGCAAGTTCGGGGTTACTAATTGTTCCGATGACCAGAAGCAAAATAATGGCGACGGCAGGAATAAATACAGGAAGAAGAATGGTGGAGTTGTTTACTTGGCCTTTCATAGCAAATCCCTTTTCACCTACAGATAAGTTAATAACCTGCGAAAGTTTAAACACTTTCGTTTGTTACTAGCGGGGATAGGGTTTGGTTCAGGTTGGGCCAGATTAGATAACGTGGTGGTTATATCAGGAATTGTTTTAAGAACTAACGGCCAAAAATAAGTTGGAAATAATAAGGGTTCTGCATGGCTTCAATTAAGAAAATGACAAGCAGAACCTTTTGAAGTGCATTTTATTCAATCAGGCTTTTAGTGATGCCCACCACAGCAGCCACCTTCATGCTCAGCCCAGTTTTTGAGTTTGGTGGTTTTACCTATACCTGGGTTAAAGCTGTTAGTTGGATCAAGTTCGCGATAGAAGTTCTTAAGCGCGTCTTTGGCAAAGTACTCATGACCCACATTATGCTCTGCAGGATACTCAGCGCTTCTCGCATCGAAGGTTTCAAGAATTTTACCTTTTAGCACTTTCGCATCGGCGCCCTTCTTCAACACATAGTTTTGATGCATAACGTGGCAAAACAGGTGACCGTAATACAGTTTGGTATCTATCTGGTCGTCTATTTCTTTAGGTAACACTTCAAACCAATCAGGATCGTTTCGGCGAAGCGCAACGTCTATAGTCATCATAGCGCCCACTTCTTTGCTGTGCATTACGTGATAGCGACCTATTGCTCCACCGGCAACAAAGCGGTGTAAAATCGCTTTATCAGCTTCTTCTTCTGTACACTCAAAGTAGCCACCTTCATTGGTTTTAAAGAACTCATCTAGATAAGATTTGGCTTCATCTACCCCGTCGTTGCTCATTTCCAAAATCCAGTGGTGCTGGTATTTATCTCTGTATTCTTCCATGCGCTTGGGTAAGTGGTTAGGAAAAATATAGCTCATGTACTGCATAACGCGGTCTGACATTTTGTTGGGTAAAAAACCTAACTTGTCAGTAAATGCATCGAACTTCCGCTTAAATGCAAACAACTTTGGAATAAACTTCGCACCAAGCTTGCTGATAACGATAAACATATCTTTACCGTATTTCTTCGACACGTCATAGCAATCGCGGTGAAGATATTCACCCGAGTCAGGCAGATTCTTGAAGGTTGAAAGAATGTCGCGACGCACTTTTGTAAATACTGCAGCGTCGTTTGAGCCTACATAAAATACTTGTTTCTTTTCGGGAATTGGAAAGGTGTCTAGCCTTACTGCAAACACAGCAAGTTTGCCTGCGCAGCCTGAGGCCTCATGAAGACGCCTGCCGTCATTGTTAAAACGCGATGGCGTGTTAGAGTCAACGTCTCGAACCCGTTCATCATATTCATTATCTGAGGCGCGAGCGTCGGGGTGCTGTACATCAGTTTCTTCATAACGCTTGTTTTCAAGGTTATTTAAAATCTCTTCAGGTTCGCTACCCAGGTTAATGCCAAGGTTGTTTACCAGAGATAACTGGCCGCTGGCATCGATTTGCGCAAAAAGAGCAAGCTCGGTATAGGCCGGGCCTCTTTTTACTAATGCGCCGCCTGAGTTGTTGCATATACCACCCACGATAGATGCACCAATGCACGATGAACCGATAACCGAATGTGGCTCTCGGCCATACGGCGCAAGCGTTTCTTCCAAACCAAATAGGGTACTGCCGGCTAAACCTACAATTTGTTTGCCATTATCCACCAGCTGAATTTCATCAATTCGCATTGTGCTTATAATAACAAGAGGTCTATCGTAATCTTTACCGTCGGGTGTAGAGCCACCCGTTAACCCTGTATTTGCCGCCTGCATAATTACCGCAACATCAGCTTCTACACAAAGTTTCAAAACGCGCCAAATTTCAACCAATGTACCCGGTCTTACTACCGCAAGCGCCTCACCTGCGCCAAAGCGAAAGCCTTTTGTATATGGCTGCTTCTTCGCTTTATCAGTTAACAAATAGGCTTGCCCTACTACATCGCGCATAGATGCAATCAAAGACTGAGTGTCAACGTTTACGGTCATGGTTCTCTCTGTGTGTTGAAGTTTTGCAAGGATTAGCTTGGTGATGAACTATACACTAAAGGCATTTTTAACAAAGGGGGCAAACGTTTTTTATAGAGATAATTTACTTATATTTAATTCACCGAGTGCTTAAAAAAAGCCATTTTTAAGCAAAGTTAATATAAAGTTTTAGCTGTTACATTTTGTTACGCTTTGGCGCTGCAAGTAAGACCACAGGAGTATTGTAAAGGTATTGTATAGTTCGTAAGGTTGATACACACGAAAAGGAGCTTTCATGTCACAACAAGCGTTCGTTTTAACAAGAAGTAGTTTCTCGGAAAATACAAAAAAGGATGGAGCTTACGAACGATTTCTTAGTATTTTGCCATCGTGTGGTTTCAACGTTACAACCGGCGCTATCCACCCGCCTAGAAGCGTACTCAACAACACTTATACTTTCTTCATTGATTCACAGTATTGCGACCCTGCCGCCATGTTCAGCTTGCCAGTCGTTAGAGATTATCCTGAATTAAATAAGGTAATTTTCAATGTGCCAGAAAGTAACATCGACTTTCATTACGCGGCACTTCAACACGGTATCAATGGGGTGTTTCATATCGAAGATAGTCTGGAGTTGTTAGTTAGAGGTGTTCAGCAGGTTCAGGCAGGTAATAAATGGTTTAGTCGCGAAATTATGAGCCGCTATATTGATGCTAATCTAGTGCCAAAAACTAAGCCTGTTGCTGCGCTTCAATCGTCAACGACAGTCCTCACCAAACGAGAGTTAGCCATTACGCGTAAAATTGCTGATGGCGCACAGAACCAAGAAATTGCAGATTGTTTGCATATCAGTGTGAATACGGTGAAAACACACGTATACAGTATATTTAGGAAAACAGAATGCAGAAATAGGGTTGAGCTCATAAAGTGGTTTGATCATCAGTTTAGTCAGCCCCAAAAGGTAAACTACTAAACTGACGAGCATCTAATTTGAGAATAATGCATGGCGCCTACACTTTGGCGCGCCATACTCCTTTCTCCATTCCTTGTACTACTAATTCTGTCACAGCTTTCTCTATGCTCTGCTTAACGCATTCAAACATGGGTTCATTGGTGGTGTAACCTGTTTCCGCTTCAAGCAGGCGCTTAAGCGAAACATACCTAAACAATCCAGCTCTTACTTCTTGGCTTAGCACTTTCTTAGATGTTGAAACGGATACCAAGACCTGTCCTGTTCTCACATCAACCGCGCGCATATAGATAGAAATTTGATCCTCTCTAAATAGCTCACTTGCGCCAATACCAAAGTACTCAACGCCAGCTCCACCAGTACGAATATTAGTATCGTAGCTAATTATGCCACCTTCTATGATAATTCTTGCCGTTGTCAGTGGTGGTAAATCGCCCCCGCTTTTCTCGTCGGCCCGAATAATTTTTCTTTCAGTAAGAATATTTTGTAGTCCTTCACGTTCAACGGGTAAGAACCACGATGTTTCGCTTAGGGTTTGAACAAGAATGGAAGTTGCACCTTGTGTCACGGCGGTTGAAAAAGAACTCGCTCCCGTACTCGGTTTATATTGCCCTGTTTGATCCCTAAACGCGTATACGGAAACCGGAATTTGCCCCATAGGTGCCGGTAAACTTTTCACTTCAGAAAGAGTGGCGCTGTCTTTGATAACATCCGCTGCCGTGGTATCAGGCGGAAGTGTATTTGTGATGGATTGGCAACCTGTTAGAACCAGTGCCAATAATAAAAAAACGGTACTTCTCATGTGTTTCCCTACCCAAACCGTGGAATTTCTACGACAGTAACCTCACCTGTCAATAAATTAGTAATGTTGACGACTATACTGTCAGGGTTACTCGTTATAAGCTCCACCTGAAAGTCACCGCTAACAAAAATACTGTCTTGGTTAAAAATGCTGTCTATCGGGTTGCCGTCTTCGTCATACTCTTGTTCACCAAAGGCAATATCCGTAATTTCACGAACGATTCTGTTGATATAAGCACGCTCCAAAGATTCCTGAAGCCGCTCATCGTATGAGCGTTCGCTTAGTGGTGCACTGTGCGCATTTTGCGAATTTGCTTTACTCAATAAAAACGAGCCATTGAGTGGGTTCCCACCAAAAGAAGGATTTATTGGCTCATAGACTAATTCAGTTGCCCGCGTTATTACTGGCGCTACTAGCGTCGACACTGCAAGCGCTGCAATTATAAATTTTTTCTTCATTACCATTCGTCCCCTGCTAAATCTGGGCTTCTACTGTCTATACTCGCATTTGCTACCGCGTCTAATACCAAAAAGATAGCTTGCTGTACTTTCTCATCTATCGGAACTTGCCTACGTCCCATATAGGTTTGGTAAACCACTTTATTGTCATAAATTACTGAAAGTAGCGTTCCTGCTTGAGGCACTATGATTTCTTTAACTATAAGGTTTTTACCTGAGCTGTCGGGAACTTCCCGCCAATATTGACTAATTCGCGAGGCAAATTCATGCCCTTGGCGGCTTATACTGTTATCGAGCAGTAACCCGCCTAAGCGAATTTCTTCCGCGTGAATCGGAGAAAAGAGAACACCTAAAACTAGTGTGAGAAAAAAGAGATGATGCAAATACTTCATTTTATTGAATCAAGCCGGGCTAGCGCCCGGCTATTCACTTTGTATTTTAGTACATTTACATCTGAACAACGGTAGCTACGTTGTAATCACCGACTTGCGTAACACTTACCGTGCCGCCGTTGCCAGTGATACTACCTGTAACTAAGTTGTCGTTACCCATTTGCGTTACTTCAAAGGTATTCATATCGCCTGAGATAACAAATTGACCACCCGCATCGTCTGTTACCCAGTTTCCAACACCTTCTTGCATAACACTAACTACGTTGTCGTCACCATTAACAAGCAAATCGAGTAAATTAAGCTCACCTGTTTGCGAAACCATAATTTCGTTGTAGCTTGAAGTAACATTGCTGGCCAACTCAACTGATGCCGTGTTTTCAATACCCTCTTGCGACATTTCGATGATATTGCCATCCGCATAGTAAGTTGCATCTCCAATACCTGCTTGAGCTAACGCTAAGTTCGCATCACCATCTTGTTCAATTTCAACGGTATTAAACAAGCCATCAAAGTTTACTGTGCTTATTTCGTTGGCATCGCCTACCTGGGTTAAATCGAACTCATTAAATAAGCCAATCACCCCTGCATAAGCGGTGTTACCTTCGCCTACTTGGTTAATTTCGAAGGTATTTGCTTGGCCCCCGATGGTTTCTACTGTAGCGAGGTTTACATCACCAATTTGGTCGATGTTGACTTCGTTACCCGAACCTTCAAACGCGCCAGTGGCAATTTCATTGCCGTCACCATCTTGTTCAAATTCAAGCACGTTAGCATCGCCAATCGTTGTCCAACCGATAACGTTCTGGTCGCCATCCTGATCAATTTCAACTTCATTATCAGAGCCAATAACGGTTAGATCTGAAATGTTATAATAACCGTCTTGAATAACGTCAATTACGTTAGCATCGCCACTTAGCTCGCGAACATAAGATTCGTGCCAGTCACCGCTTTGATCAACAAAAACCGTGTTGTCGTTGCCAGAAATCGCATTGTTAGCCCAGTTGCCACCATCGCCTTGATACACAGATAGTGTGTTGCCGCTACCCGCGATACTATTTATCGAGCGGTTAAAGATAAAGCCAATGGGACCGCCGTCACCTAATTGAACGAGTGAAATCGTGTTGTCGTCACCCTCAACTACGAAGTCTGCCGTGCTGTTTAAGCTATCTTGCTCTGATTCTAAAAAATTACCGTTACCAGTTACGCTTGCAAAAAAGGTGTTACCCGATTGCATTTGCGATGCAAGTACTTCGTTAGCGTCACCGGTTACTTCTACAACGATAGCGTTAAGGTCACCTTCTTGGCTTAATACTGATTCATTACCTACTTCGTTTCCCTCTGGTGCCGTTTGGGTTAGCGTAATTTCATTGCCTTCTGCCGCTGCTACAAAATCTGCTGTAGCGTTAAAGTCGACTGCTTTAGTAGCAGGAACTTCCTGAGCTGACGCCCACCCTGACGCTGCTACTAGAAGCAATGCACTCGCTATTTTTGTTTTTTTCATTTTCACTTTTGTCTCCCTATGGCAATCACATCATTCTTGATATTGTGTGATGTTAATTACCATTTCGTTCCCTATCTGATAAACAGTGAAAGACTGCTCACCTAATTGATTGACATTGGCAACATTGTCGAACCCGTCTTGGATAATTTCGAAATAGTTGTTGCTGTTTTGCTGCAGCAAATTCACAACGTTGCCTTCACCAAGTTGAGTGATGATAGCTTCGTTATTGCTGCCGTTTTGAACAACGTTCGATAGGTTGGCGCCGTTGCCGCTTTGGATAATGTTAGTTATGTTATTCAGCCCAAACTGACTGACAGCAATGAAGACCGTTTCATCGTCTATCGTAATAGCTTGAGCATTCAGACTCATTGAAAGAGAAGATTCCACCATGTCGGAGCTTGTTGATAAATCAGTCTGTTGGGCATAGACAGAAGAGTTGACGGTTAGAAGACCACATACCGTTAACGCTAAAAACGCTGTGGCTTTTATTGCTCCTACATGTGTAGCGCATTGGTATTTTCTAACCTTTAGATTCTTGTCCATGTGAACGACTGCTTCCTTGATTAACAACAAAGGTGACCCTTCTATAAAACGCCTTAAAAGCGCGAGAATCCATCACGATTAAGTTGTATTTATTACAATCGAAATTACATCATTATCGGTTTCACGGGTAATCTTGCGGTTCAAGCTCGTACCTTAGTGCTAGTTTTGTTCAAAAATCACACAGAAAAAGATTTATTGGTTAGACCTCTTAAAAAGTTTGAACACAACACCTCACGCAAGACGCCAGTCTAGTAATTAAGTACCACTCGACCACTAATTTATCTTCGAATCCTAGTGGTTAAGTTGTATTTTTGTACTAATTTTTGCGTAAAGGGTGGCAGCTTTTCAAAATTGAGTTATAAGTTTTAACCGTTAGTTATATCAGACCGAACGAGAAGGTTTCGTGATTAAAGCATTATTGCTAATTATGGAATCTAACTATGAAAACAACGCCTTTTAAAACAGGCCTCTCAGCACTGTCCTTGGCTCTACTTCCGCTAATGGCCTCTAGCCACGCACATGCCGCGAAAGCCGAAATCTTCGATGACAGCGTTATTGTTGTGTACAAAGAAAATGTAAGCAAAGCGGAAAAAATGCGTGCTCGTTCATCAGTGGGCGCAAGAATCAGCGACGCTAATCGCGATGAAGTTGATGATCGCTTCGCCAACCTTTTAAATGGCCGCATTGCCAAACTTCAACTTCGTGGAAAATCTGTTAAAGATGCCATTGAAACCTTAAAGAAAAACCCAGCAGTTAAAATTGCCGAGCCAAACTTTTTATATCGCAAAGCATTAGTTCCTAACGACCCGTCTTACGGTGATCTGTGGGGCTTGGATAATACAGGGCAAGCAGGCGGCTCTGCTGATGTAGATATCGATGCACCAGAAGCATGGGATATTACAACAGGCGATAGTGATGTCGTAATTGGCGTAATCGATACCGGCGTTGACTACAACCATGAAGACCTAGCAGATAACGCATGGGTTAACCCAGGTGAAATTGCTGGAAACGGTATTGATGATGATGGCAACGGTTATATTGACGATGTTTACGGTATCGATGCCTTTAACGGCGATTCTGATCCTATGGACGATGATTCTCACGGTACGCATGTGGCCGGGACAATTGGCGCTGTGGGCGGAAACGGAATTGGCGTAGTCGGTGTAAACCATGACGTATCAATCGCTGCATGTAAATTCTTGGGTCCTGACGGCGGTTCAACCGCTGGCGCTATTGAATGTATCGATTACTTCACCGACCTTAAAGAGAACCGCGGCATCAATATTAAAGCTACCAACAACAGCTGGGGTGGCGGCGGCTATAGTGAAGCATTAGAGACAGCAATTGAAGTGGCAGGCCAAGCTGGAATTTTGTTTGTTGCTGCAGCGGGTAACTCTGGTTCAGATAATGACAATGTCGACAACTATCCGTCTAACTATGTCACTACAACAAACAGTTTATTGGCAGTTGCAAGCCACACTCGAACTGACGGCGATAGCGGCTATTCATACGGTCTGGAAACGGTGGATATTGCAGCGCCAGGTACTGCTATTTTATCTACTATACCCGGTGACGGCTACGCCGCATACTCTGGTACATCAATGGCAACACCACATGTTGCAGGTGCAGCAGCCCTTGTATGGTCGTTAAATCCAGAACTGACGCCATCAGAAATGAAAGAGCTGTTAATGACTACTGGTGAGACTAGCCTTTGGGCAGACGGCCGCACTGTTTCAGGCAACCGTCTAAATGTGCTAAATGCGTTAGAAGAAGCCGATCCAACACCTGGTTTTAAATTGGGCATCACACCAGGCTCAGCAGAAATTGAAGCAGGTGAAGCTTATACTTTCACTATTGAAGTTGGCTCAATTGCTGGCTACGAAGAAGAAGTACAGCTTTCTCTTGCCCAAGAAAGTGACATTGCTTATTTAAGTGCTAGCACGGCAATGCCTGGCGACACCGTTACGCTAACGGTAGAAACCTCTGAGGAGACACCTTGGGGCGCTTATAGCTTTACTGTTAATGGTGTAAGTGGTGATATTGAGAAGTCTAAGTCTGTAAGCCTTTACGTTTACCCGCAAGGACTAAATGAATTCCCTTACGCGTATTCAGGCGATGCCGTACCCACATTACCAAACGAAGAAGACCCAGGTGATGTAGGCGTTGATCTCGTGATCAATGTACCGGATGACTTAACCGTATTTGGTATGCAAGCGTCGGTAGACATCACACATACATATAGTGGTGACCTAGTGCTATCACTCACTTCGCCTCAAGGGACAACTACCGTTCTTCGTCAAAACCAAGGTGGCGGTACGGATGATATCGTCGAGAGCTATAACACTGATGCCTTTAACGGCGAAGTGGCTACCGGAGATTGGACCTTAAACGTGCTTGATACCTTTAACGGAGATAACGGTACCGTCAACACATGGAGCCTAGTAGTTACCGGTATAGGTGAAGTAGGACCAACACCGCCAAACTCCGCATTTACTTTTGATGCTTCAGGTCTATCAGTGAGCTTTACTAACAACAGTAATGACGTTAATGACGACATTGTTAGCTACAGTTGGGACTTCGGTGATGGTGCGACTTCAACGGAAGAAAGCCCAACTCATGTGTATGCGAGCACAGGTTCTTATGATGTAACCCTTACGGTTACTGACTCGGAAGGCCAAACTGGCGTTTCAACAGAAACAGTGTCGGTTTCAGACAGCAATATTGTGGCCGAAATTGACCGCGCTATGCTTTCTCGCTTCGGCTCACTACGTGTAGATTTATCTTACAACGGCTCAATGGCTGATACTGTGATGATTTATCGCAATGGTGAACTACTTGAGGAAGTAAGTAATACTGGTCGTTATCGCGATAGAAGCCGTGGCGTTCAGCCTGGCGAATACACCTATATGGTGTGTGATGAAACGTCTGCGTGTTCAGCGCCAGTGACAGTAAACCTTTAATACCGCGTTTGGTATTGCTATTACACTCAAAGTGATTCTTAGCATTTGGCGTGCTAAACACTAAAGCTTAAGTAACTGCCGGCCATGGATAGGCCGGCTTTTTTATCCGAAAAATAAAATACTCGGCCAATCTAAGCCATCGGCTTATTCCCTATAAGCCAAATACAACGTAAACTTTATGCATTAAGATAATAATTAGATTTTTCCATGCACATACTCCTCATTGATGACCATGAGATTGTAAGGGACGGCATTAAAACTCTTATCGAGCAAGAGTATGGCTGGCACGTCGCTTACGCTGTAAGTTCATTAAGCGAACTCCCCTCTTTCGCATCTTTAGAAGATATAGATGTGGCAGTTCTAGACATTTCCTTAGCTCAAGAAAGTGGCTTCGACACGCTTATCAAAATTAAGAACGAGGCTCCCTTTGTAAAGTGCTTAATGCTAAGCATGTACGACCATGTGGGTCATATAAGTAAAGCACTTGAGCTTGGCGCCGATGGCTACGTTACAAAAAGTGCAGCAACAAAAGAGTTAATGGACGCCCTTGAGTCATTAGAAAAAGACGAAAACTACCTGAGTTCAGATATCAGTAAAAAATTAGCCTTTGGCGATAAGCGTTTAATCTCCATTCTTACAGAAAGAGAAAGGGAAGTTTTTTTATTGCTAGCTAAAGGTTTCCAACCCAAGCAAATTGCTTACTACATAGACACAGCGCCAAAGACAGTCATGGTTCACAGAACTAACATTTACAAAAAATTGAATGTTAAGTCTCAATTTGGCTTGCTTCGCATAGCATTAGAAACCGGATACTTAGATGTATCTGACGTTATCTATGACGACACCTTGGTCAAAGCGGATTAATGAATATCATGCGGTATATCAACACTACCTATTTGATGATGGGTTTGATATATACCGGTCTATTTCATAGCGTATGGCTATTTAGCACCCAGTTTGAAATTATATCAGGGACTGTGAGTTGGTATTTACCCGCTGGCGTTCGCTTAGCTGCCTTTTTGTTATTGCCGTTAGCAAGCTGGCCCTTATTACTTTTTTCAGAGAAAGTAACCCACTTCATTTTATTCCATCCAGGGGGCGTTCTTGATAACACCGCCTTTTTAAGCGGAAGTGTCGGCTGGTATTTAGTGCACTTGTTCGTATCACCCGCGGTAGTTTGCGGATGTGTTTATGTCTTTAGACGCCGTTTTACCGCACCTTATTTCGATAATGTCCGTAGTACCCTTGCTACCTTGGCATTCGGCGTGCTGATAAGCGTAGCGCTAGGCGCTGTGTTT
>JAXHTT010000067.1:0-19935 GCA_034190055.1 Pseudomonadota bacterium
GAAGGTGTGCTTACATTGGAAGTACGGGCTGCCATGGCGGGATATCTGCTTAGACGTTGGAATGTTGATTGTACAAAACATGCAAGCTTACGTACCGGTGAATACCAGCTTTGGCTTAGAAATCAGCAGAGTCTTGCTGACACTGATAATCTTGCCATAGCGCCAGGTTATATAGGCGAACAAGAAGCTTATACCGCCTAACAAACGGTTGATTGAGCTGTAACAAACGGTCTAGTGCAGCTGCGTTGAAGTGTCTCAAATGCACTATTAAATATGCTTTTTAATTGTAGTTAACAGGGTGTCTTTATCCAATGGCTTTGCTAGGAAGTCGTTCATGCCTGCGGCCAAACATTCTTCTTTGTCCTCGGCAAACGCGTTAGCGGTTAACGCTATGATAGGGGTGTTTGCTTCCATTGTTTTTCTCAAAATAGTGGAAGCTTCAATGCCACCCATAATTGGCATGTTACAATCCATAAGAATGAGGTCGAAATTATGACGCTTGCTTACCTCCACGGCATCATGACCATTTTTAACATGCAGGTATTTGTAACCTTCTGTTTGCAGTATAGCTTTGACAATCTCGGCGTTAATTTCGTTATCTTCTGCCAGTAATATACGCTTTTTCTTATTGAGTTCTTGCATCTCTTGGCGACTAACAGGCTTAGTTTCAATCAACTTACTTAAATCATTTTCTAGTTCACGTCTGTTAATTGGTTTGGCATGAGTTTTCCAAATACTTTCAAGTATTTCGTGCTCGTCTTCCAATCTTTCTAGCTCAGCTGAAATTAATATCACTTTAGGAAACTTTGGCGGTTTCAGACGCTTAAGCTGTTGAAGTAAATCTACGCCGCTCATTCCTGGCATAGAGAGGTCAAGAATAATAACGTCAAAGCTAAACGGTTCGTCATCTAAAAATGTTTTTGCACTACTATAGCTACATGGTTCAACCGACATAGATGCAACTATGTGTTCAAAGTATTCGCGACTGGTTTGAAGGTCGTCGATGATTGCACAGCGTAGGTTAGTGTGTGGCACAATATTAATATCTGGTAAGTGTGCTTCTTTAGCCGCCATTGTGAAGGTAAAAGTACTGCCGCGACCTACCGTAGAAACAACATTTATATCGCCTTCCATTAAGTTGGCTAACTGCTTTGCGATGCTTAACCCTAGTCCTGTACCACCAAACTCTCGCGTAGTTGAATGGTCGGCTTGTTCGAATTTATAAAAAATGTTTTTTAGTTTCGATGAGGGGATGCCAATACCAGTGTCGATAACATCAAAAACAAGACGTTTGCCATTTTCATGTTTAGTGTGTGTAACTTTTAATGTCACTGAACCTTCGCTAGTAAACTTAATCGCGTTACTTAATAGATTGTGCTGTATTTGTGTGATTCGCGTAATATCTCCCTCTATCACATGGGGAAGATCAACGTCTTTCAAGTAGTGGAACTCTAGGCCTTTACGCTGGCAATAAACCCGTTGCAAAGATACAACATCGTCTAGCACTTGTAGCAAGTCGACAGGCGCTTGTTCTATTTTTATCTTGCCCACTTCGATTTTCGAAATGTCTAAAATGTCGTTGATTAAAACGAGCAGTTGGCGGCCAGCAGTTTTAGCCTTCTTTAGATACAAGTTACTTTTTTCTGGATTATCAATGGCTAGCTCTATCATGCCGAATAAACCATTCATCGGTGTGCGTAGCTCATGACTCATACTAGAAAGAAACTCTGATTTTGCTTTACTCGCTTTTTCTGCTCTCTCTGCTGCTTGTTGCGCTATCTCTTTTGACTGCTTCAATGAACGCATAGAACGTCTAACCTGACGCTCCATAGGGACGAAGATAAATACGGCCTCAAAACCTAACAGAGCCAGTGCTGCAAGCCAAAGGTACATTTCAATAGTAAGAACCGTATCTACACGTGAAATTGCGTCTTGTTCAAATTGGCTGACAACATTGTCTAGCTGCTGTAGAAGGGAAGTAAGGTCTTGAACTGGCATAAGGGAAGAGGTTTCGCAACTTGCATTACTTAAGACGGCCTCGGTTTTATCGACGAAGTTTTTGACCCTTGAATCAAGCTGTCCTTGTTGGAAATAAGTGTTAAACGTTTGAGTAGGGAGATGTTCCAACGAAACAAGATACTCATGATTTTGTTTGAATTTAGCAAGATCTTGTTTTAGGTAGCCAAATTCTTGGTTGTCTTTACACAATGTCGATGAAGCAGAGAGCATCGCTATGCGTTGCGATAGCATACGCTGCTGGCCTGCAATATTAATGATTTCTCCATCTTGCTTTTGCTCTTTAATTAATCCTGAAAGAATTAAAAAAGACAAGGTAATTAGCGATGCTGTTAGCGCTAAAGCAACGATATATCGAGAACGTATGGACATAAGGTAATGAGATGGACAGTGATAACTAAAAGATAATAGATGCCAGATAGTTACGCAATGTGAGGGAGAAAAAAGTTAGCGTTGTTTGTTACCCTCTTGCCTGAAGATGTTTTGTTGACTCGACAACTGCTTTAGTTTACCGATACGAACTGCTGGGTAAACACCGCCACTTCCATTCCTCAGAATGACGATAAGCTCATTGAAACAAATATTTCATAAATTGACCAAGTAGCAAAGCTTTTACTAATTACACATTCAATAAACCTAGGCTGTATGCTGGCTACGCCCCTCTATCTGCTTGTTTTATTGAAAATTCAAAATCCTTGTGTCAATAAAGCTTCATTTTGGTGTCAATTCTCTGTCACTGAAATGTCACAAATGTCCTACAGACTTTCTGCCTGCTAAGACCGTTTACAGAGGTAAGCCTTCTGCTGCCTCCACTCAACATCGAAAACAAGTATAAGCAAGGAACCATAATGAAAAGCGAAACTCTTCGTGTAATAAAGTATTCAGCGATAGCATTGGCTGTAACACTAGGAATGACTGCCTGCTCACTAGAAGGTGATGACGGCGAAGATGGTGTTCAAGGCCCTGTAGGAGAGCAAGGCCCAGCCGGTGAACAAGGCCCAGTAGGTGAACAAGGCCCAGTAGGTGAACAAGGTCCGCAAGGTGATACAGCGGGTACGCTTACACGTATTGCAACGGTTCCGCTTGGTGCAGAAGTTACTGGTATTTTCTTGACTGATGAAGGCGACCTTTTCTTCAACGTCCAGCATCCTTCAGGCACTAACGCTGCGACTACTAGCGTTAACGATATGCCTATCAACACAGGTACTGTAGGTGTACTAGCAGGCGCTAACTTCAACAACTTACCTGTTACTTTGCCTAATTCTCCAGTACCAAGCTCCGACGAAGAAAAAGAGCTGGTCATTTCTGCTATCGGTCAATATCAAGTGCTAGGTCAAACGGGTGACACTTTCGGTTCTGACCTACCGGAAGGTCTGGGCCATATCTACACACTTGATGGCGCAGAATTAGTGTTAGAAAACGATATGCCTGACTTTAACGGCTTTATTTCAACTGCCGAAGGTGAAGGATACCTGTTCTCAAATTGGGAAGAACTACCTGGCGGTATGAGCCGCATGAAAGTAGAAAAAGATGAATTTGGTATGTGGGAAGTAACTGAAGCAATGATGCTAGATTTCTCGCCAGTGTGGGGTACAGCTGCTAACTGCTTTGGTTCAATGTCGCCATGGGGGACGCCGCTTACCTCTGAAGAGTGGGTAGTAAATTCGTCAGTGGATACGACAACATCACCTAGTTGGAATAACCCAGAGGCTGTTTCAACTGATGCCCGTTTAGGCCGCATGTGGCAGATGACGGCGCCAGATGCGCCAAACCCTTATAACTATGGCTACATTGCAGAAGTAACAGATCCATTGGCTGATGAGCCGGTGATTGTTAAACACTTCACGATGGGTCGTTATGAGCACGAAAACTCAACAGTAATGCCTGATGGAAAAACCGTTTATCTTTCTCAAGATGACACCGGCGGCGTGCTGTTTAAATTTGTTGCTGATACTGCAGAAGACTTATCTGCAGGTACGCTTTACGGCGCTAAACTAACTCAAGATGCAGGGCAGAATGACCCAGCAACAACAGGGTTTGCTGTTGAGTGGGTTGAGCTAGCTAGTGGCGACAATATGACTATTCGCGCATGGATTGACGAGTACAACGGTATTGGTACCGACGATTACGTAGATGGCCAAAGCTCTTACATCACAATGGCAGACGTTCAGGCGTGGGCAGATGGCGATGCAACTTACCCAACGGTAGAAGAGGGCGGTTCAAGCGTTACAGCCGGTGAGCTAATGGATGACCGTGTTGCATTCCTAGAAAGTCGTGCGGCGGCTCGTCTTAAGGGCGCAACGGCAGAGTGGAGAAAACTGGAAGGTATCTCTATTAACCAAAAACGCGCGCAAGAAGCCGTAGAAGGCGTCGATACCATTGAAGGTGAAGTTGTCGAGAATGCATACCTTTACATAGGCATTGCAGATATCGACAACACAATGATCGATGATGAAGGCGATATGCAGCTTTCTGCCCGCGTTAAAGATTGTGGTGGTGTTTATCGCGCCAAGCTGGAAGATGGCTACAACATTTCTCGCATTGAACCTGTAGTGATGGGCGGTACGTATCGTTCAAGTCTAACAGGCGCAGAGCGTTGTGACGTTGAGCAGCTTTCTCAGCCAGATAACGTTGTTGTAATGAACGACGGCCGTATTCTTATCGGTGAAGACGGTTTCCAAGAAAACAACACGCTGTGGATGTATGAACCAGCAGATAAATAAGTTTTCTTTTTAATTTAAAATACGCCGGGTGTTTACGCGCCCGGCTTTTTCCGTTGTGACGATTATGAAAATACTAAAAATAATTCCAGGTGCAGGTATTCTGCTTTCACTAATTATCAGTGCAGGGTGCACTGAAAGCTCAAGTGCTGATTTAAGCAATCAATCAAATAACGGCGTAAGCACGAGTACTTACCCTACAAATGGGAACGGGCCTTCATCGACTCAAACAAACGGCGACAGCGCACATTCCTACCCATACCGAGAAGGGGACGATATTCCCGCTCTTGCCTACATTGAGCATAATGAAGTGTATAACCCTGAGTCGGTTATTCCTCCCCAGTGCTATACCAAAACAGAGGGCGTAAATAACCCCTGTTACGCATGTCACCAAAGTTACGATTCGATAGAAAAGCGCCCTAACCAAATGGGTGATGGTACATTGCAGGGTAATTATGAATTTTCCGATGTGGGGCTAACAAATAGCTGGAAGAACCTGTTTATTGACCGCACGTCGCTTATAGCGGGTATTGGTGATGCCACAATTAAAAAATACGTAGAGCAAGACAACTACACGGCATCAGTTCAGAACAACGCAATGCCAGAATATATGCGCATCGAGAATTTAAGTGAAGCTGATAAGGCTTTTGACAAAGACGGTTTCGCCAAAGATGGCAGCGGATGGGTATCATACAATTACAAACCTTTCCCAAGTACTTTCTGGCCGACCAACGGGTCGACGGGTGATGCTATGATTCGACTTCCGGAAAACTTTCAAACGCTAAATGGCGACTACAACAAAGCTATATACACATTGAACCTAAGCCTAGTTGAAATGACGCTTAAGGAGCTTAATAAACTAAGCGTAGCGCCAGTAGATGAGACTGCCATTAATGTAGACGTTAACCAAGACGGTAAGTTATCGCCATCTGTAACTGAAATTGTTCGCACCTCACATTATGTGGGTGATGCGAGTGCGGTTCCTCTGGCCCGTATGCTTTACCCTGAAGGCACCGAGTTTTTGCATACCGTACGCTACATTGGTGTGGACGATAACGGGGATATTTATAATGCGCCGCGCATGAAAGAAGTGCGTTATATGAAAAAGCACATGTTTAGAAGCCGAGAAAGCCTAGCTTCTGCCTATTATGCTGAGGCAAAAGATAAGCATTTTGAAAAGCTGCCTCAAACTCGCTACCTAGGCGAAAAGGGGATAGACAACGGCTTTGGCTGGACAATCAATGGCTTTATCGAAGATGAGCAGGGTGAACTGCGTGCGCAGCACGATCAAGAGCTAGCCTTTTGCAACGGCTGTCATAAAACAGTAGGGTCTACATTTGACCAGACATTTTCATTTGCCCGTAAAGTACCTGGCGAAGCTGGGTGGGGCTATATTGATTTGCGTGCCATTGAAGATGTGCCAAACATCAACGAAGAAAAAGGTGAATACCTCACCTACATGGAGCGTGTAGGAGGCGGTGATGAATTCCGTCAAAACGGTGAAATGTTGGCAAGGTGGTTCGATGATAAAGGGATGGTTAATACAGAAAAAGTGCAGCGTGCTAAATCGGTGTACGACATCATCACACCATCATCAGAGCGCGCTTACGCGCTAAACAAAGCTTACTTAACCATAGTTAAAGAGCAAAGCTATTTGTTTGGTCGCGATGCTACGCTTACCGAGGCAACCAATGTCTTAAGTAATATAGATGCAGCGCAACCGCCGTTAGAAACTGAGCATCGCTTTAAGTGGGATATGCGGCTTAACTGGCAGCAAGACAAACCGAGCACTATCGCAGACGCGCAATAGTGCTGGCATAGTTTGTTGAAAATAATGCTTGCGAACTACAACGGGTTCGCAGGCATTATTTCAAATTGAATTGGTTTATATCGAAAGTTGTTAGACTCACCCGCAGAGCAAGCCGTTAACCCTACAATCATATCCATTTTAGCTTCAAATATGGTGTAGTCGCCGGCTTTCGATTTGGGCGGCAAAACAGCGATTTTACCCGTACTGTCTACCTCAACATTCATAAATGTATTGAAGGTTGTGCAAACATGGTGCTCTGGAATATCAAATTCAGCGAAAGCGGCAACTAAGTTACCGTGACAACCTGGTACTGGCTCTTCATTGGGGTAGAAGTGTTTGAAGGTGTCTACGCTACAAGGCGTTAGTAAAAAATCATGGTCTTCTACTTTATCTTCGATAATTTCAAACATGATGTTGCTTTGATTTGAGTAAAGCAAACTGCCTTTTTTAAATTTAAGGCTTTCGTTGTAATCCAGACTTCTACCCGAGGAGATGAACTCGTCTTTATCATGCTCGTTAAAGGCATAAAGGTCGGCCACTTGTTCGCCTTCAGGGTCAATGACTTTAAGGCGTTCACCTTTCTTGATAGTAAATGCAGTACCGCTTCTTGGCTGTATAGTTTGTCTCATACTGTGCCTTTTATATTTTAAGAGTTAATTTTTTACTTGTTTAAAGGGGCATTCCCAGCTTTCTGAATGCTTTTTACCACTGTATTGATAAACTTCAGAACTTTCACCATGGTTAGCAAGCAATGGGTTTTTACTGCCGCAATAGGCGGCATCACGCTTTCTGATATGATCTCTAAATGCTTCAAACTTCTGTTGTTTACGAAGCAGTTCAAACTGTTCGTGTAAATTAAACACAATTGCGGGATGAGAAAAACGTCGGCTCTTTCTAGAAGCATTTGGGTGCAGCCCAATCACGAAAAAGCCCTTCCCGCCAAGGCTTAAACTAAATTGTGCACTGTGCGGATCGCTTGATACTTTGCTATCCCAGCTTTTTAAGCATGCGTCTACTTCATGAAGGCGTTGAAGCTTTTCCCAGAGTACTTTATCAAACTCAGTTTCGGTAATGGTATCGGGCTGTTCGAACGTAACTACAAGTGAGGAGTACATATCGCGATCCAGCGTAAAGGTTTCCACGAATTTGTGAATTGAAGCCAAGATATCTGGTTCATTACTTTCGCAGTAGATATCGTCAAATTGCAGAACGTGTATTTGCTTCTTCGTTAGTGCCGACTTAGCGCCTACACAGGGGAAGTCATCTTCCCCCACAAATGACAAAAAACGGTGTGTTAGATCGGGTTTTAGTAAAGACATTCCATGTCTCCCTACTTAAACATTACCGCCTATTTCTTTCACAGAAATTAAGCCGTGCTGCTTAAACGCTCTTGGTTTTTAGCTGGCGAATGAAAAGAAGTGAATTCAAATCCCGCAGAAGTCGGGGTTATGCTTGAAGCGCTCGTATCCGCATTACTTTTTTCATCTTCATGCTCTGGCAACTGAATGATCTTCAACCCGTTTTCTTCATAGTTCGAATCGATGAAACCCTTTTCTGCATAAGCGGTGAGTACTTCAGTGCAAGGGTAGAAGCCCCATTTATCGTGAAAGCGCTGTGCATTATGCACAAAGTCTAATAGGTGATTAACTGGGCACTGATAATTCGGACGCTGTGGCGCAAAGGTACGAGTAGGCAACTGCTCTAATGAGTAACCCAGTGCTCTGCAGTTGGTGAAAAAGTCTTCGTCGTTTAGTCCGAAGCCCGCGTAGCCTTCATCGAAGCCGCCGGTTTTCTGAAAGTCTGTCTTACGAATAAAAAACACTGTAGAACAAATACTATCGTCACTAAACTTTCCATGATTATTTCCCTGATCTCTTGAAGGTATTTCGTTGTTGTCATCGTCAGGTAACGTTTCGTCGTTACTCGCTAGATAACCAATTTGCTGTTCATTTTTTGAAATGGTTGAAAACGGCTTGTTGCAGCGTTCCTTAGGTAAAAACACCACCGAAGTGAACACCACTGTGTTGTCCTTTAATGCCAAAAGCCCATCTTTACAGAGCGTAGGTGAAATAACCGCATCAACATTTAAGTAAACAAGGTTTTCATGTTTAGCCGCCAGCATTCCCTTGTTTCGCGCTTTCGCAATTGGCAGTTCTTCTTGGGTAGTGAACTTGTGCACAATATCGAATTTTTCGCTTTGAATGAGGGACAAATCAGAAGGAGGTGCCATCCATACTATAACAAGTTCATCTGGCGTTGGTGAGCACTGCTCTAACTGCGAAATCAAATTGCAAAGCTTTTCTGTTCTACTTTTAACAATAGTTATTGCACTTACCGGTGAACGCATACTCAACCTCCTTTGCTAATGCTAACTTTTCTAAAGCCTTTGGCTTAAACCGTGCACCTTGCACGTTATACTTTTGTACAAAGCAAAGAGCATTCCTAAATTGTAAGCTGCTGAAATATATTGTTTTTATTTTTTTATGCATTTGATTTACTGTTGATCTAACCAAGAGAAGCGCAAGAGGTGCACTGTGGGCAGAAAAATTTACAAATAAGGGCTCTGAGTAGCGAACTAGAGTTCGAGCATTTTTTGAGATAAATAAATACCAACGCTTCTCAATGACAACTTTCAATTCTTTTACAAACTCACTAAAGCTGAGAGGTGTAAACGCGTATTAAATACGTAATAGCTTTGCCCCCGATATAAATTTTGATATGCTTACCTAGTAGGTTAAACATTACATTTCAATAGTTTGCATATTCCTACAATTATTATTTAACACGTTTCCTTTCGGGTAAATTTTAACTTTTAAAAATGATGTTTACTCATGCAGAGTGTAGGTAAATCTGCAGCCTTACTTGTGACGTATTAATTTCTACTTTTCGTATTTTTCTTTGGTGGACAAAGGCTGTGGAATCACAATCTTCTGTAATTATTCGAACTTATGACAAGCAATCGCTAAAGTTGGTCGATGTTATATCAGGCATCTCCCCAAACGCTATGCGTAGGGTATTTGGTGGCTGGATATTTTTCGCGGCTGTGGTTGGAGTAATCGTAAGTGTTGCACCAGATTTAAGCACACAGTTCATCGGTTTAACGCTTTTCGTACTCGTTGCTTTTACACTTATCATGTTCGGGCAGAGCAGGATTACTGAAGGCTGGCCTGCTATTATTTGCGACGATAACTATATCGGCGTGGTACGCGACCCTGTAAAGCGAGAGTATATTTGTGTACGCTCTAATTTGGTTAAAGACGCTAAGCCTACGCTGATAAAGCCCAATAAAAAAGCTATTGAGATCATGCTAGATAGCGAGCAACTTCTCGCAAATGATAAAGAGCTCCTCAACCAAGCTGTTTGGCCAAGAGAGCATAGCTTAATTGGTTTGGCACACTTCAAAAAGCGTGAAGAGGCTTGTGACAGCCTCATGTGGTGTGTAAAGCATCGCGGGGCTCGTTAAACGTCCTTGAATTGCATTATTCTTTGTCGGTTATTAGTGCAAGTTCGGTATAAAGAGGGTAGTGGTCAGATCCCACACCCTCTAACTTCTCAATGTTTACTAAACCAAAGTGTTTAGAGTGAAAAACGTGATCTAGCGGCCACTTCACTAATGGGTACTTTGCGTGGAACGTATTAAAAAAGCCTCGGCCTTCCCTGGGATCTAATAGGCCGCTTATTTTCTTAAATTTCCTGGTAGTAGGTGACCACGCGACGTCATTTAGATCGCCAGCGACTATGATTGGACCTTCTGTTTTAGCAATTTCCTCTCCGACTACGGTCAACTCGATATCCCTCGGTTTAGCATAGGTATTTTCGGTAGGGCTTGGCGGTTTTGGATGAAGAAAATAAAGCAGTACGTCCTGTCCAAGATGGTTAATTTTTACTCTCATAGATGGTACATCGTCTTCTATTATAAAACGCAGTGTAGCCTCTTTAAATGGAATCTTGCTGTATAGATGCATGCCGTAAAGATTCTCTAGAGCACAAAATTTGCGGTAAGGATATTCTGACTCTATTTCGCTAATGCCCTTTTGCCACCTTTCATTGGATTCAAGAGTGACCAGAAAATCGGGGTGTTTACTGCGCACATGCTCAATGAGTTTGCGAAAATCGTTGTTTGGCATGTATACGTTACTGGAAAGCACGCTAAGTTTACGGCTAGTGTCTTCATCACCTACCCGTTGCACTTCACGCTTGTAAAGGGGAGTGTAGGGGATTATCCATACGACCTGGTAAATCAAACTAACAATTAATCCTATTACTAAAATCAGCGAAAGGCTATTTACTGGAGCGTAATACGTTGCTTTAAAAGCGTACCCAAGAAGTAATAGAGAAATAATCGCTGCTATTTGAAGTCGTGGAAACTCCCATACTCTTACCAACCAATGTGAAGAAGGAAGAAGTGGAGCCCAGCTTACGACGATAAAAAAGACTGATGCAGCAGTAAATGCAGTGTCCATGTCTAGATGGTCCTTGAGTAAAACTGACAAAACACACATAACCTAAAGCAAAAAAGTTAGTTTGCTTGTAAGAGGTCATGTAGATGATGTGAAAACGATAATTATAATTACGGTAGTTTTCTAAAATAAGTTTAACCTTACCTTTCTTTTAAGCGTCTGTGTCCGTGCAGGGATCTACTTATCTTTTCCAAGTTAATTCCTAATTGTTGTTTCCACAGGATTATTGAGTGGCAGATTACAGGCAGCGCTCTCTCCAAAGGGCAAGCACTATCTACTTATGTTAAGTAAAAAATTCTCGAAATAAGGCAAAGTTTGCAAATTTCGCGAGATTGCTATGGTCGGCGATAGATGATTAATGTATAAAAAACAATAAGATACTATGTTGGCAAGGTTTTAGCACCTGTAGTTGTGAGTTTCGACAAAGGAGAAATGTTATGAAACGTTCAATTATTTCTATGATTGTTGCTACAACACTAACCACAGCTGCGTATGCAGGTGATATGGATTCAGACAATAAGTGGGAAAAAGGTGCAAAAGACGCATGGATTGACGGTAAAGCGGAAGCTACGCTGTTGTTCAACGGCAATCTAGATTCATTCGACATTAATACCGACGTGAAGGACGGCAATGTCGTTCTTACGGGTAAGGTAGAAAACTCTGTTGATAAAAAATTAGCTGAAGAGTTGGTAGCTAACATTGATGGTGTATCGTCTGTAGATAACAAGCTTACCGTCGTTGCTGACAACGACATGCACAAAGAAATGTCTGACGATGTGGAAGATACCGTTGATGAAGGTACAAGTGAGTTGACTGACGCCAAAATCGCAACAGTAATAAAGACTCGTCTTTTAATGGATACTGATATCTCAGGCTTCGATATTGACGTTGACGTAGAAGACGGTGTAGTGATGTTGACTGGCGAAGTTGATTCTGACGCCGAGCGCGACCTAGCAGTGGAAATTGCTAAAAATGCTTCTGACGTAAAAGATGTTGAAAGCGACCTACGTGTAGTTACTGAAACTGCAATGAATTAAAGGTTTCTTTATCTGACTTAATGAAAAAGGGGCATTCGCCCCTTTTTTCTTGCCTAACCTAAGTAAGGTAGAATGGTTAGCACATCGACATAACTAATGTTTCCACTCTTCATCCAATAAGACAACTTCACCATTTTCAGATTTGATTTCTTTACGGGATTCAGTGCCATTTTCTGCCACAAGATAAAATTCGTAAATCGTAATATCAGTTCCGTATTGCTTACTTTCAATGATACGCCTAACTTGATCAGAGTTTTCCTGCTTCTTGATAAGTGTTTTTACAGCGGAAGGTAAATCTTCCATAGTCATATCCCGCTGCACTTCAACAATTTTCCAGTGCTCGCCATCTTGCAGCATATCAAATTCTATTTCATTTCCCTTTGCATCTTTACCTTCTACATCAAGATATACATGATCGTGTTTGTATTCTTTTTCAACTTCTTGTATCGCAAAGTTAGGAGCAATACTCTTTATTGCCGTTAACGCGGAAGTAGGAATAGCATGGATGGGTATCGTTTCTTTTTTATTTAGCGTCGCGCCAATCTTAGCATTGTCGCTGTTCGCCGCAGGTCTTTGTGTGACGAGGTTCGCTTTGAAGGTTTCAGTAGGTTCGCTGCTTTCACCTACCGTTAAGTTGGAAAACGCGACCTGTACATAGTCACCATTTTTCTTATCTTCCTCCCAGTTTCCTGTACCCATACAAGCAGCGTACCAAAAGCCGTCATCATCTTTAGTACTGCACTGGTTATAAGCACCCGCCTTAAAATAAATCCAATCTAGCGTATAGCCATAAGGGTGATCGTGCTGGTCTAACTCACCATAGGCATTTACCCCATTGGCAAGATTGATAGCATAATTCACGGTTTTGTGTCCGTCTGATTTGAAACTTAGGTACATCACATCACCGTGAACGTTCACTTCATAACTAAAGCTCTCGTTTAGTTTAATACCCTCGCTACCCGGGTTTTCTGGGTCGGTCCATAAATTTCCCCAAACTGGATAAGCAATATCAGTACGGTTTTTATCATTCTTGGGCAAGTTGCGCTCGTAAGTCCAGAATACAGACCCTGTTTCATGCTGTGGCCACTTTTTATAATAAATCTTGAGTGGTTCATTCCCCCAACCAAACCCTTTGACCTTTTTCTTCCATTTACTGGCGTGTATTTGACCCACTACCACTGAAAAAGCCGGCGCTTTGTCGGGATATTTTGCTCTGGTAGCAACGTGCTGAACTTTAAGCGTGGCGTTTAACTTTCCGCCTACTTGCGCAAAGCGATCTGAAATAGGGTTGCTCGCGACAGTAAAGTTATTCTTGGGGGAGTGAGTTTTTATACGAGTGTTAGAACCGCGAAGCATGTGTCGAAGTTCGCTACGGGTATTAGATGAATTTTGAGTGGTTAGCGCTTTATTGGGCGCAGCAAATACCATATTGCCTTCATCATCAACATAGAAAAAATCTTTGTGCTCAAAGCTCTGAATATCCTTTACGGATATTTCGTCAACTTTCCCATTGTTGTCTTTATCTGTAGGGATTGTGATTTTCCATTCGCTTAAATCAAACTTCTCAGCTGGAAGTGCTTCAGCATTAGTAAAGCCTGAAGCGAAGACTAATGGAAGGCACGTCAACAGGGGCTTTGTCCATGGGGTAACAGAGACGGTGAATAACGAGAAGGCAGTAGGCATTGTTTTTATTTTAGACATTTAAACCTCTTGGTAGACAATCGCTTACCAACACAACTAATACTTAAGTTAATGCTATTGGTAAGTCCAGTTCGGGGTCAAAGTTTTGTTTTGTAATGCCAATTTATCATTCTTGTAAACCAATTGCAAAATGTTATCAAGTCGTTAAATTCAGAGGGGTTCGAAGGGGAGGGGTATTATACGCTCTTTACTTCTACCATTGGTTTCGATGCTTTTCATACTTATGTCTATGCGCGCCTCGATATTTAGCGAGAGAAATAAACTTTTTGGTAATACCAAATATGCAATAGACACTATATTCTTTACCCAATGTTTGTTTGAGCATTTTTCACAAACTTAAGTTTAGAAGCGCTTAAATTAAACCCGAAGGGAAGACACGGAAAAATTCTCTTAAAGTGTGTAGAAAATTCTTTATATACATTTTGTAGTAACAGTCTTGTTTCATATCTTTCTGATATTCAAAGAAATATATTGTGGTATAGAAGCTGCAATCCTAAATTATAAATTACATTTAGCAATTAGTATTGGCGTGCTGTTTTGCATACATTACCTTTTCAGCGCCGAAGAAGTCGTTAACCAAATAGAGGTCGTTAACCATATAATTGTTATCCAAATTATGAGCAGTTCACAGTTGGTCAAGGAGTGAGGCATGAACATTTTAAAGTGGGTTTATTCAGCTATTATTGTTTCAGTGGTCATAGCACTAATCGGCATGTTCGGGCAGGGTAAGCTTTCAGTTAGCCAAGCAACGGCCGATGACGCAGAACGTATTGTTCACGCCGATATTGTTAAGGTTGAACAGACCTTATCACTGGTAGAGTTTGATTTATCCAAAAAGGCGCATTTGCTTAGAAAAACACGCTTAGATTTCTATGTTAAGCAGGCAAAACAAGCCGATTTAAGAGGTTGGAAGTTTAAACGTGACGAGTTCGTAGAACGGGCTGAAAACATCATAAGCCACCACCTTACGCAATATGCGAACGATATAGCTCAAGAGACAGAGACCTACTCTGCACAGGCAATCTAGTCTAAACAGTATTAACGAAAACGCCCCTTACATCATAAAGGTGTAAGGGGCGTTTTTAGTTTCCAAATCCATTCAAATTTCAGGCAAAAAAAAGCGAAGCTTAAGCTTCGCTTTCAATATTCATTTTAGGCTATTCAACTTCTACAATTTTCAAAGTGTTAGTTGCGCCTACCTTTTCCATTTCATCACCATAGGTGAGGATGATGCTGTCACCGCTTTTCACTAAGCCTTTATCTTTTAGCGAAGCAATAACATCGTACTTTAACTTTCCTGGTTCGCTGTTAGATGAGTCAAAGTAAACTGGCTTCACACCACGGCACAGTGCCATAGTGTTAAGCGTAGATTCGTGACGAGACATAGCAATTATTGGTAGCGAAGTAGTAATACGAGACATTAATGTTGGCGTAGTACCACTCTCTGTTAAGCCGACAATCGCTTTAACGCTTGGCAGGTGGTTCGCTGCATACACAGCAGAAAGTGCAATTGACTCACTCGTTGATGAAAACTTCTGATCCATGCGGTGCTTAGAAATTTTAACGCTTGGATGGGTTTCAGCACCTTCACAAACACGGGCCATTGCTGCAACTGTCTCGATAGGGAAGTTACCCGCAGCGGTTTCAGCTGAAAGCATAACTGCATCGGTTCCATCTAGTACAGCGTTCGCCACGTCCATAACTTCAGCACGTGTCGGCATAGGGCTATCAATCATCGACTCCATCATTTGAGTCGCAGTAATAACAACCTTGTTTAATTGACGAGAACGAGCGATAAGCTTTTTCTGAACGCCAACAAGTTCGGCGTCTCCAATTTCTACACCCAAATCACCGCGAGCTACCATTACAGCATCAGAGGCTACGATAATATCGTCCATGGCTTCGTCAGAAGCTACGGTTTCAGCACGTTCAACCTTTGCACAAATTTTTGCGTAGCAGCCAGCTGCTTCGGCAAGTTCTCGTGCATAGTTTAGATCTGCACCGCTTCGGGGAAATGACACAGCAAGGTAGTCAACGCCGATTTTTGCCGCAGTTTTAATATCTTCTTTATCTTTGTCAGTAAGCGCATCTGCCGAAAGACCACCGCCTTGACGGTTAATGCCTTTGTTGTTTGAAAGTTTACCACCAACGGTCACTTCAGTAACAACTTTGCGCCCTTCAACACCCGTCACGCGAAGCTGGATGCGACCGTCGTCAAGAAGAAGAATATCCCCAGCAGATACGTCGTCAGGAAGCGCTTTGTAATCAATGCCG
This sequence comes from Pseudomonadota bacterium, assembly GCA_034190055.1. Lineage (GTDB taxonomy): Bacteria > Pseudomonadota > Gammaproteobacteria > Enterobacterales > Alteromonadaceae > Alteromonas. Next base: position 16,019 of record JAXHTT010000067.1, read on the forward strand.
ACCTGATTGATATCGCCTTCGTCGCGACCTAGCTCAGCGTCTAATATAAACTTAGCGCCGACTTCTAATTGAACTGCTCCCTCAGCGAAACGGGCAACACGAATTTTAGGGCCTTGAAGATCACCTAAAATAGCTACGTATTTACCTAAGTTCTTTGCAGCCTGACGAACGCGCTTAGCACGTTCGATGTGGTCTTCAGCCTGCCCGTGTGAAAAGTTCATTCGCACTGTATTCGCGCCCGCGGCTATTAGCGCCTGAATTTTCTCAAGTGAGTCTGTTGAAGGTCCTAGGGTGGCAAGAATTTTAGTTCTTCTGGTCATGTGATTCCGTCGCTGTTTCTAAGTTAGAAAAGACAAAGAGTGTTAGGCACTGAATAGTATTTCAATGCCTGTAATCGCTTTACGTAATTTTATTACAGAATAATAGTTGAATTTGACAATAATGTGAATGAAATAAACAAAAACGCCTAACTGGCTCGACCAGTTAGGCGCTCTTCTGGATTCATTCACCGATTATTGCTACGGCAACAATTCTTACTGTGATCAAAGTGGCGGTAACTTAATCGCCACGTTTTTCGTATCGTGAACCACGCAGCGTGTCTTTAACACGCTTGAGGTTTTCTCTGAACTTATTACCGCGGCGCAATGTGAACCCGGTAGCGAGAACGTCGATAAGTGTAAGCTGAGCTATTCGAGAAGCCATAGGCATATACATGTCGGTATCTTCTGGGACTTCTAACGACAGTACATAGCTGCACTCCTGGGCGAGAGGGCTTTCTGCTGACGTTATGCCCACAACCGTTGCATCGTTCATTCGAGCGATTTGAGCTATCTCAACTAAGCTTTTAGTACGTCCAGTGTGGCTTATCAAAACCACTACATCACCGGCTGAACAATTCATGCAGCTCATGCGCTGCATAAGTATGTCTTCAAAGTAGACCACAGGCACATTGAATCGGAAAAACTTGTTAAGTGCATCGTGAGCAACAGATGCAGAGGCACCTAAACCGAAAAATGAAATTTTCTGAGCCTGGGTGAGTAGGTCAACTACGCGATTAACTACATTAACGTTGACCGACTGACGGGCAACTTCAAGCGATGCCATAGTAGATTCAAAAATCTTATTCGTATACTCGTCTGGACTGTCGTTTTCATCGACGTGACGATTAACATATGGCGTGCCGTTAGCTAAGCTTTGCGCTAAATGGAGTTTAAAGTCTGGAAAGCCTTTTGTATCAAGCCTACGACAGAATCGATTAACAGTGGGCTCACTAACATCCGACATTTTAGCGAGGGTTGCTATACTCGAATGAATGGCTGTTTGTGGATTAGCTAAAATTACTTCAGCTACCTTTTTTTCAGATTTACTGAACGCCGCTTGGTTTTGTGTGATTTTTTCTAAAATGTTCATACAGATATAGCAATTACTTAGCATAAATTATTGTAAGGTACATCTGTAATAGTACCCAATGTGACGTCTGTGACAAGAAAAATGTAATTTTTTGACAAAATTTGTTGTCTCCAACAGGTGAAGTCAGGGTAAACTGAGGGAAATAGTAAAGATTTAGATCCTATAGTTGGTTCAAGTTGTAATTTTACTACATTTGGTGTTAACTATACGGTAAAAATAGTCGTTAGTGTTGTAAACAACTGTACAATACGCCGCGCACACATACATTTAAAAGGTCGACGAATATGGTATTGGATAATTCCTACGAGCCCTGTGATTTTGTACTTTTTGGTACGCTGGGAGATCTTTCACGACGCAAGTTATTGCCTTCTTTATATCAGTTAGAAAAAGCTAACTTGATGCACCCTGAAACCACTATTGTTGGTGTGGCGCGTCAGGAAATGGAACTAGACGCTTACATAGAAGAAGTTCACGCTAATCTTGTTAAGTTTGGTGAAAAGGACTTATGTGAAGCTACATGGGAAAAAATGAAAGCGCGTTTGCACTACGCGTGTGTAGACATGAAAGATGTCGAAAGCTATTGCGTATTAGACGACCACGTTGACCCTACTCGCACTATGGTGTGTTACTTAGCTACACCGCCTGCTATTTATGGCGACATTTGTCGCGGCTTGCATAGCTGCAAAATTATCGATTCAAGCGTTCGCGTAGTGCTTGAAAAGCCAATCGGTCATGATTTGGAATCGTCAAAAGTGATCAACGAACAAGTTGCTGAATACTTCGACGAAAAACAAATATATCGTATTGACCATTACCTAGGTAAAGAGACCGTTCTTAACTTAGTGTCGCTTCGTTTTGCTAACTCTATTTTTGCTACAAACTGGGATCACAACTGTATTGACCACGTTCAAATTTCAGTTGCTGAGTCAGTAGGTATTGAAGGGCGTTGGGGTTATTTTGACGACGCGGGACAAATGCGTGACATGGTGCAAAACCACCTGTTACAAATTCTAAGCTTGGTCGCGATGGAACCGCCAACAACCCTAGATGCCGATAGTATTCGTGATGAAAAGCTTAAAGTTCTTAAAGCGCTTCGCCCTATCAACTCGTTTAATATTAACGAAAGCACGGTACGCGGTCAGTACACGTCTGGTTTTGTTAAAGGTGAAGAAGTACCTGGGTACCTTGAAGAAGAAGGTGCGAATACGCAGAGTAAAACTGAGACCTTTATCGCGATTAAAGCGGAAATTGATAACTGGCGTTGGGCTGGCGTACCATTCTACCTGCGCACAGGTAAACGCATGCCAACTAAAGTGAGTGAAGTTGTTATTTACTTCAAGCGCCAACCGCACAACCTATTCGGTGATAGCTTTAAAAATCTTCCACCGAACAAATTGGTTATTCGTCTACAGCCCGACGAAGGCGTAGAAATCACCGTAATGAACAAAGTACCAGGTTTAACTAGCTCAGGCTCAATGGACCTACAAAAATCTAAGCTTAACTTAAGCTTCTCGGAAGCATTTGCTGACGAGCGTATACCTGATGCTTACGAAAAACTGCTGCTTGAAGTAATGCTTGGAAACCAGGCGCTATTTGTTCGCCGAGACGAAATTGAACAAGCGTGGACGTGGGTAGATTCAATTCTCGAAGCGTGGAAGCAATCAAGCGAGCCACCTGAGCCGTATCAAGCAGGTACGTGGGGGCCGGTAGACTCTATCGGCCTTCTAGCCCGCGAGAATCGCAGTTGGTACGAAAGCAAAACAGGGAAGAAAAAGTAATATGGCGTTAACAACTCTATCATTTGAAACACCTGACGCGCTTACCGATGCATTTGCACAAGATTTGGTAAGCATTCTTAAAACAGGTATCAAGACCCGTGGCCGCGCATCTCTTGTAGTTAGTGGTGGGCGTACACCGCTAGCGCTTTTCAAGCAGTTAAGCGAGACCGACCTTGAGTGGGATAAGGTTGATATTACCCTTGCTGACGAGCGCTGGGTTGAAGAGAGCCATGAGGCGAGTAATACCAGCCTAGTTAAAAATAATCTAATTCAAAATAAAGCCGCAGCAGCTCGTTTTATCGAACTTAAAAGCGATGTTGATGATGCAAATGAAGGGGTAAATGCAGCCGAGTCTAATTTGGCTAGCATGTCACAGCCTTTTGACGCATTGATTCTTGGCATGGGGGAAGACGGGCACACTGCATCGCTTTTCCCTTGTTCTGAGCAAGTACTTGACGGCTTAGATATGAGCAGCGGCAGAACCTGCATTGCTGTTCAACCTACAACAGCACCTCATCAACGTATTTCATTAACGCTACCTGCGTTACTCAATAGCCGAAATATCTTTTTACACCTAACCGGTGAAAAGAAAAAGCAAGTGCTTTTAGACGCTATTGAAAATGCTACCGAAGCGCAAAAGCCCATCACTGCCGTTGTGAATAGAGCACCGGTCACTCTGATGTGGGCGCCATAGGAGACACCAATGAATCCAAAAATTGCTGAAGTTAC
>JAXHTT010000068.1:0-19617 GCA_034190055.1 Pseudomonadota bacterium
ATCGAAATTTAACTTACCTTCTTCTGCAAGTAGAAGAATGGCGAATACGGTGAATTGCTTGGATACAGATGCAACGTGAAACATAGTTTCTGGCGTAACAGGTATATCGTATTCTAGGTTTGCACTACCATAACCTTTTGAAAATATAATCTCTCCATCCTGCAGAACTGCAACTGAGGCCCCTGGCTTATTAATATCATCGAATTGGGCAAATAGTCGGTCAAACTCGATAGTTTGTTGTGATGAGCTATTAAGAGGCTTTTCAGGTTTTGAAGATGGTTGACAGGCGAATAAACCAATCAATAGTAGAAAACTAATGACTAGACGGGCCGCAAAATTAGACATTATAACGATTCCTTGTTATCACTTATTTTTAATTTTTTCCGACGAAGAGCAGACGTCTATACGCTGCAGAAAAACGCAAAAGCTATTCACAGGCAAAGGTTAGAGTAAAGTTGTTTTAATTAGTAGGCAAACATATCTTCTATTAACTACCCACTGATAAAAGTGCTTTTGTACTTGTTCTCTCCACTTTGACTTGGTTGCTATTTCCTATCATTTGCTAAATATACTAAGTTTATAACGAATTTATTTAGTATCAGTTGGCCTAAAAAGCAGTTTTCGCTATTTTTAGAGGTCGATTAGTTTGATACTTGAGCCTTATTTATTTGTTAAAACCTTCTTTCTTCGAAAGGACTTTAAATGGATTTTGTTCTTTTTTTAATTACAGCATTGGCCTTAATAATTAGCCTTATAAGAGAAATTAGGAAACGAGGTCACGACAGCATAGGCGTTGTCGTCTGGAAATATTTTAGCTATTACACAACGCTTTCTAATCTTCTTGTCCTAGTTTGGTTCGCGGCTTTGACTTTTGGGCCTGAGCATTCAGTTTCTCAGTTTGCTAAAAATCCGAATGTAGCTACTGCAATTACTTTTTATATAGTTACAGTTGGTATTGCTAACTACCTTATCTATGGATGGCTTAAACTCTCACTGTTTGAACGTATTTCAGATTTATTAGTCCATGCCGTTACACCAGTAGTCACTCTTTCCTACTGGTTTTTCTTTGTAGAAAAAACGCAGCTTCAATACTCTAACTTAGGCTACTGGCTCATTTTTCCGCTGACTTATGCCGCGTACACAATGTCTCATGGGAAATGGACGAAATTTTACCCTTACGAATTTACAAATGTTCAAGCGCTAGGCCTTAATAGAGTTTTATTAAATGGATTAGTGTTATCTATTAGCCTTCTCGTTGGAGGCGCTCTATTTATATTTTTTGGGAAAACTGTTGGTAAGTTCTAATAGTGCACTTTAGCCACTTGTTCTGATCGTTGGGAATCTTATACATGGGTTACGTTACGCAGTCTCTAACTTTAGTTCACGCGTTATCGAGCATTTGTGTAGGGTGTAAAGGTTTGCTGGTTGTCTTAAAAGGCCTGTGGGGCCGATGTGTACGTGAAGCAGACGCTCGGACCGTTAGTTATTCCATATATTCACTTTTTCTTTCCGTTATGTGTTTTGCGGACGCCTAAGTTTAGGATTTGTGTTCACTTGGTTGTGTAAAGCTGTACTATGCCAATAGTGACTTATTTATATGCGAACTGTTGCTCGCATTGAAATAGGTTCTAAAATAGTAAAAGTGACGCCAGCGCAGTCACAGCAAAGAATAGCGGGAGACGGTCCGGTATGATAAAAATTAATAAGCTGTTCTTAGGGGCCGCTTCATTTAAATGTGAGCTCAACGAAATGGAGATATTCGTGGTTTCTCTGAAAAAACTCTTCTCTCTCTTATTTATTTTCTCTGTGTCGTTTGGCGCTCACGCAAAAGCTCAAATTCAGGTCGAGTATGGAAAATTCAAAGTTGATAGTTATGAATTATCGTATTCCTGTGCAGGATCTGGTGCACCAAATGTATTTTTAGAGCCACCTTCTGGAATAAGCGCAGAAATGGCTTTTGCTAAGATATTCTTGCAGATAGCAAAGACTAATAAAGTTTGTTTCTATGAACGATTAGGTTTTAGGGAAAGTGACGAACCTTCGGAGGGGCTCAACCAAACTGTGAAAAACTATAGCTCTGAGCTAGAGCATTTAATCAAACTTAAATCCGATTCAAAAAAGCTTGTCCTAGTCGGTTATTCTTTTGGCGGATTCGTAATGCGATACTTTGCAGCCAAGCATCCCGAGCAAGTGGATTCTATATTACTTATAGATGCTGCGCACGAAAACTGGATTCAATCTATGAAATCCTCCATGACGCAAAGTGATTGGAGTAAAATGCAAAGTATTCTGGATTGGTTTCAAAAAAACTTAGGCCACAACGTTTGGGACAGTCAATTTGAAGTGGCAAACGCAAAACTGCCAGAGAATATGGAAATTAGAATCGTTTCTCGCGGCCTACCACATGAAACCATTAGACAAGCAGGTGTGTCGGAAGACGGTATTAGGATTTACAATGAGCTTCACGACAAATATCAAGCTGAACAACTAAACTTAACCAAGCATACGACACGGGTTATTGCAAATAAAAGTAGCCACTTAATAGTCGATTCAGAACCACACATAGTTATGGAGCAGCTATCAGCATTGTTGAACTAACAAAATGTTAAACACGGATGTCCACTTTTAGTGAGTAAGACCATAATCTAAGGTAAGGAAGTATTTTGTCAAAATATTTAGGTGTTTTTCTTTTCGTTTTTTTCAGTTTTCCAGTAACAGCTGCCTCCATGCTGAAGATCGACGGAGGTCATATCGAATACGAAGTCAAAAAGGGTGGGGATTTAATCGTTCTATTTGATGCTGGCGCAGTATCAGGAATGGCTGGTTGGAACTCAATATGGGAAGACTTGCCAGCGGAGATCACTGCTATCAGGTTCTCCCGATTAGGTGAGGGAAATTCAACCAGCTGCACAGGACAACGAGCTTCTGAAGACTATGTTAATGAAGTTGACCAACTACTTTCCGCATTGAACGTTGAAAGACCAATAGTCTATGTCAGCCATTCTCTTGGTGGAATAACTGCCAGGAATTTTGCCAGTAAACATAATGATGATGTAGCAGCGATGCTTATGATTGACCCTGCCAATCCTCATGATGTAGATATAGTTACGCAGGTTAATCCCTCCGAGGGTCGGGAAGAAATCGAAGCAATTAAGAAAAACGATTACGAGATGGGTGAGGGGAAATGGTGCTTTCTGGATATAATTTGGGATAAGTCTCCAGCTGCAGGCTTTTCAGATATTGGTGATATCCCCGTGACATTAATAGCTGGTGTCAGAGTACCGGAGCAGCCCTCGAATTCATTTGAGACTGAGCGAGGCCGCCGACTCTGGGGGCAATATCAAAGTGAATGGGTAGCTCAATTTCCTCAGGGAAAAGCCGTTCTTGCTAAAAATAGTGGCCACTTTGTTCAAGATGATGAGCCAGATCTTGTGCTTAAAGAATTGAGAGAATTGCTAAACAGGCTGCAAGTTGCTAACAAAGCATTACAGCGGACAAGCCGCTGAATGCGGCGCTGATCGTCCGCTCCTTGTCTTAAACGGACTGCTTCGACAGTAATGTCCAATGTCTGCTTTACGCTCATAGCAGATTTGAGTGCACGAATATCGACAGTTTGTTATGAGCGATTTCCGATTAGTGCTAAAAGCAGCTGTTCACTAGCAGGTATAAAAACGGCACATTTGTACATTTACCAGCCACTCAAGCTGCCTGTGATAATTTTGGCTTTTGTCGTCTCTCAATTAAAAAATGCTGATGTTTAACCAAGTCTGGTGTAATATTGCACCAGCTAATATCTATTGGAGTAAATGTCATGCCTCGTCAAAGTATCACTCTGACTGAAAAAAATGATGCGTGGCTCAAGAGTCATGTTGACGATACGCGAGAATATGCAAACAAAAGTGAACTCGTGAATGATTTGATTCGTCGGGCCAGACGCGCTGAGGAAATAAATCAAAAGCTCGTCAGTGCAGAGAGAAGTGGATTCATTGAACAATCGTCTGAAGATATGCTGAAAGAATTTAAGGCTGAATTAAAAAGATAAATGGAAAGCTACAAGTTATCGCTGAATGCCAAAGAGGATCTCAGGCGTATTTATACATATGGATTTGTAGAATTTGGCGAACTCCAAGCAGATAAGTATTTCGAAGGTTTTTTTCAGACATTTGAAAGAATTGCAAGTAATCCATCCGCATACCAATCAGTTGACCATATTCGACAGGGGTATAGACGCTGCGCTTATGGCTCAGACAGTATTTACTATCGATACAATGGTATTGAAGTTGAAATAATGGCAATTCTGGGTGGGCAAGACATCGTTGAATGGCTCTAAATCAAGCCAACAAAAAACTCGGTGTCCGCTCCTTGTTTTTTCCAGCCCGATGAGTCATCACCCATACTAGCATCAAAAATAACGGTAACTTTTCCCGTTCCAGAATCTTCGACATAAAGACTGTAGCCACCGACGTCTATCATTTCTCCACGCTTGTCAAAAGAGGTGGAATCGACATAGCTTGAATATGACTGAAATACAAAACCGACCAATAAAAGCAAAACTATGCTGACAGATAATATTTTCAATGCGAACTTTCCTTTTCTTTGCGTTTCCACGACTTTAATAATATTTCACAAGTTCTTCAGCAATTTAGCTAGTTATTTCGGTCAAATAAACTGGTAACGACTAAACAAAGTATCTGGCTCGGGAATAGTGATTTTCCCATAATGCCGTTTCAGTAAACCTTCACTTTCAAGCTCACCTAAAAGCTGGTTCACCGTTTGCCTACTGCTATTTATCATTTGCGCCAAAGACTCTTGCGAAAGGGTAAGTGTAATCGGGTTGTTTTTAGGTAAATGCTGACCATAGCTGGTGGTAAGCATCAATAGCCGTTTTACCAGCTGGTGTTTAAGGCTAAGCCCTGCACTTGAGTCAATAAACTGAAAAGCGCTGCGTACTCGCGTACATAAAAGGCGGGTGAAATGCGGGTAAAGTTCAGGGTACTGTACAAGTAATGTCTTAAACGCATTTTTTTGAATAATAGCAACGGTGGAGTTTGTCTCACAGAAATTATCATGGGTACGCGGAAGGTCGTCGAACATCGATATTTCACCAAACCAGGTACCGGGCCCAAGCAAAGCAAATAGCATTTCGCGACCATCTACGCCCACTGTAACAACTCTTAAACGGCCTTCGCACACACCATAAAAACCGACACCGTCTTCACCTTTGGCATGCAGTTGTTGCCCGGCTTTTAGGTGTTTTAGACGCATCCTGTCGAACATGGCTTCCTGCAAATAGGGGGGGAGCGCGCCGAACCATGTAGAGCTAGCGAGTACCGGTTTAAATTTTTCCATTTAACAAATTTCTTACAATGTCGTATATGCGACAGTGTATAGCAATTACAGCGCGTAATGTAGGCGGTAAGAGAAAGTAAGTGGAAGTTTCATTGAAGCGCTAATGGTATCGAGCCTTCAAAAGACAGCTTACATACTTCAATGAAATCATTTTAGACATAAAAAGAGTAAAGCTATGACAGATTCAGTAAAGTCGAAAGTTAGCAGTGAAGAATGGCAAACCCGTGTTGATCTAGCCGCATGCTACCGCGCAGTTGCTATGTATGGTTGGGACGACCTTATTTTTACTCACATTTCTGCTCGTGTTCCTGGGCCTGACCATCATTTCTTGATTAATCCCTACGGTTTAATGTTTGATGAAGTTACGGCATCAAACTTGGTTAAAGTTGATCTTCACGGTAACAAGGTAATGGAAAGTGAGTACGACATTAACCCAGCAGGTTTTACTATTCATAGCGCTGTTCATGAGGCTAGAGAAGATGCCAAATGCGTGTTGCATTTGCATACAGCAGAAGGCGTAGCGGTATCCATTTTAGAAGAAGGGTTGCAGCCATACTCGCAACAGTCGCTTTTTCCGCTGGCGTCGCTTTCCTATCATGCCTACGAAGGCGTGGCGCTAAACCCAGAAGAAAAAGCACGTTTGGTTCGCGACCTAGGCGATACCCAATTTATGATTTTGCGCAATCACGGGCTGTTAACCTGTGCAGACAATATTCCCGATGCATTCTTGTTTATGTTTATTATGCAGCGCGCCTGTGAAATACAGTTAAAAGCGCAGGCCACAGGCAAACCGCTTATTCCAATTCATTCGGCAATTCTAGATGGCATTCGTACACAGGCCGATCAAGTCACTCGGCAGGCTGGTGGTTCGTTAGCATGGCCGGGTATTAAACGACGCGTTGAACGCCGTTTCCCTGGGTATGACAAGTAACTATTTAAAGTTAACGTTATCCAATACCACGATCGCAAAGGATGAGGTACACAAAACACGCGAGCTAGAGCGCTTTGCTTTAAGCGCTCCCGTTTAAAAGATTGTATGAACTTCGGCTGTCTCTTTAATGGCTGCGGCCAAACGCGCCTCAAAATGACGTAAATTAAACAAATCACCGACAAGATAAATCGGGGCGCTGGGTTACTAAAAGCCTAAGTTAAGGTACACTTAGCGCCATGAAAATACTTCTTGAAGATACCATTCCGTTTGGCACCGATTACCTTAACAGCGTAGGTGAGGTTGAAACCTATGCATGGCAATCTCTTGTGCCTGAAATGCTGCGTGATGTAGATATTCTTGCGCTGCGTTCTACTACCAAGGTTACCCCTGAACTGCTGACCAGTGCTAACAAGCTTAAGTTTGTTACTACGGCAACAGCGGGAACCAATCATCTAGACAAAACGCATTTGGATAGTGTGGGTATTATGCATAGCAGTGCAGCAGGCTGTAATGCCGTTGCGGTTGCCGAGTACGTGTTAAGTGTTTTGTTGCACGCGCAAAAAGCCCAAAAGCTCGGTTTATATAATGCGACAGTGGGAATAGTAGGTGCTGGTAATGTGGGAACTGCATTATCAAGAATTTTAACGGCAATTGGCGTTAACCACTGTCTGTATGACCCACCGCTACAGCAAGCGCTAGCAAAATCTGGTAAGAATGAGCATAACGGTCAGTCATTTGTAGACTTAGCGCAAATAGCAAAGTGCGATGTTATCTCGCTTCACGTGCCTTTCATTAAAGGCGGCGAATATCCTACATATCAGATGATAGACGAAGCGTTTCTTGAAGCATTAACACCTGACCAGCTGCTTATCAATGCATGCAGGGGCGAGGTTATCGATGAAGCGGCACTACTTAGCTTACTTCAACAAGAACAGGCGCCAACTGTGGTGCTCGATGTGTTCGATAATGAACCTGCCATAAACACAGCACTATTTGACCACGTTTGGTTCGTAACACCACATATTGCGGGGCATTCTGTAGAAGGCAAAGTGCGCGGTACACAAATGATTTACGAGCAAATTTGTGACGTAGTGGGCACAGCCCCAGGCAAAGTGCTTAGCGACTTTTTAGAGAAAACCAACTCAATAAATGTTGAGTTAGTATCGCCAGAGGCATCTCGCGTATCGGTTGAAGATTTTATTGCGGTATTTCATAAGGTGTACGATGTCGCTATTGATGATGAAATAACGCGAAACTCGTTTTCATCATCGGTAAAAAATACCGAAGAGGCGAAATCTGATATAGCAAATACGTTTTCTGCACTGCGCAAGCAGTACAGAGTACGTCGCGAGTGCAGCGCCTATACGTTACAATTGCCAAAGAACACAAGTAAACAAATTCAGAACACTTTCACCAAGCTAGGCTTTTCCATTAGTCTGGTCTAGATATTTTTTTATTAGGAGCATAAAGCATTATGTCGCAAGCGTTTGACGTAGCGGTACTTGGCGCCACTGGTTTAGTGGGCCAAACCATGATTGAACTATTAGAAGAGAGAGACTTTCCGGTAAACCGTTTGTATCCTCTTGCCAGTAAACGTTCAGCGGGTAGTACTGTATCGTTTAAAGGCGAAGACATTGAAGTATTAGATGCTGACGACTTCGATTGGTCATTAGTGCAGTTGGGCTTTTTCTCGGCGGGTGGCAGTATTTCAGCAAAATTTGCTCCGCTAGCGGCAGAGGAAGGCTGTATTGTTATCGACAATACTTCAGAGTTTCGTTACGAGCCAGATATCCCACTTGTGGTGCCAGAAGTTAACGCCCATGCACTGGCAGAGTTTCGCAATAGAAACATTATTGCGAACCCAAATTGCTCAACCATTCAAATGTTGGTTGCACTTAAACCTATTCAAGACGCTGTTGGTATTGACCGTATTAACGTGTGCACATACCAGTCAGTTTCTGGTGCAGGTAAAGAAGCCATGGAAGAACTGGCTAAACAAACCGCAGGTTTGTTAAACGCACGTGAAGTAAAGACAGAATCGTTTAGTCGCCAAATTGCCTTTAACGTTATCCCTCAAATCGACGTTTTCCAAGACAACGACTACACCAAAGAAGAAATGAAAATGCTGTGGGAAACCCAAAAAATCATGGGCGATCAAAGCATTTTGGTAAACGCTACTGCGGTGCGCGTGCCTGTATTTTATGGTCATGCGGAAGCTATTCACCTTGAAACGCGTTCGCCAATAGATGCGCAGCATGTTAAAGAGCTTTTAGCCGATGCGCCAGGCGTAACAGTTTACGACGGCAATGAACAATTCCCAACGCAAGTAAGCAGTGCTAGCGGTAACGACATTGTGCACGTGGGTAGAATTAGAAACGATATTACCCACCCTTGTGGCTTAAATTTGTGGGTGGTCTCTGACAACATTCGCAAGGGGGCAGCGACAAACAGCATTCAAATTGCTGAGACACTCATTCGCGACTACTTGTAAGCATTCTACAGAGGTTCAGCCTCTGATTAATCGGATAAGCACAGGAAAAGGTAAACATTTTTCTGTGCTTGCCGATACGTAATGAAAGGGCGATTTCTGTTGCAATGAGGCAGCACTATTCAACGGGATAGAAAGACAGCACTCGAAGCTACTAGATGGCGGCTTTTAGCTAAAATTTGGGCAATAGAGAGGTTCAATACTACTGTCTAACTAGATCACCCTTAATAACTGGTTTATAGTTTGTAAAGTTAGGAATAGAACAACGTTAAAAACAATACTCAGTCAGACACTTAGGCGAAGGGTAAGAACTCTATAAAGCGCAAATAAATCTTACTGCTAAGTTCACAAAGACTGTAAAACGCTGGCTTGATTATTAATGGTTTCAAGGTGGCTTAAGAATAAAAATAAAAGCCAATATTTTCTTCCGTACTGATTGGCTAGAAAATCCGCCCATACGTCTCGGGTGGTAAAGACGCTTGAGGGCATATAGGACTGCTATGAAATTGCATTTGACGGGCTTACTTTTACTAACACTTTGTTTGTCTGGCCCTATTATTACTGTTGATGCACAAGAACGCGCTACCTTCTTAAAAGGTCCGAAAGACGCAACTGATCAGTATTCAGGCCTAGAGTATGGCCCTATCGACGCTAACGATACCCTGTGGCGTATTGCCGAGCGCTATCGCCAAAACAATAACCTGAGTATCTATCAGGTTATGACTGCTATCTACGAACTCAATCCCAACGCATTTGAAAATGGCAACTTAAACTTGTTAGTAGATGGCGCGGTTTTAAAGCTGCCGTCTGAGCGTTATATTGCCAGAATCGACAAACAAAAAGCACAAATGCGAGCTGAGCAAGACGATAGGGCATTCGCTGAAGCACTTAACAAGCCCGGCAGCAGCGTAAAGAATATTAAGCCCGCTTCGCCGTTAGTTAATCAACAAGACCTCACTCAAACACAAACTGACATTGAGCAAAAGATCACTCGTTTAGATCAGGAACAAACCCGTCAGTTTGATGAATTACGTATGCAATTTGCTGCCTCGCTAGAAAACGTTGAAGCAATTTTGAATGAAAATAAACGTTTATATGAGCGTGTTGAGGCTGTTAATGGCGAGCTAGAAACCTTGCGTGGGCAAGTCGAAGGTGATGTTAAGAGCCAGCTTGATATGCAAGTGGCGCTTCAACAAGAATTGCTCGACATGATAAAGGCCGAGCAAGCGCAGCGCGAGGCAGAAAAGCAGTCTTCGTTTTTGAGCGCACTTACCAGCCCTCTGAGTCTAATTATAGGCTCGGCAATTCTGTCGCTAATGTTGGTAGGTGGCCTAATCATGTGGCTACTTAAACGCAATAGTAAGCCTGAGGAAGCGCCAGCAGCTGGACCCACTATCACAGCTGATAATGATGAAGTTCCGGTGCCAGATGCTGATATTGACGACCTTTCAAGTGCATTAGCACCCGATTTAGATGATAAAGCGGAGTTATCAGATGACGATTTGTTCAACGATGACGACCTGCTTGATGACGTTCTGACCTCTGATTTAGAAGAAAGCTTAGACGATGAATTAGAAACATTTGCCGATCTTGAAGACGACATGTTGGTGCCAGGCGATGACAGCGATGATTTGTTTGAAGCGGGCGCCGATGAGCTCGATCAGAGTGAGTTAGATAGCTTATTTGACGATGATGATCTGTCAGACAAAGTATTAAATGAAAAAGACGAAGATGCTCTTGAAGGATTTGACCTCTCAGGTGATGACGACATCTTTGATGAAGATGCCGCAAAGGATAGCGAGCAAGAGGCAGCGGATACAGAAGAAGTTGCAACAGAAGATGACGACGATTTTGATATTGATGACTTGCTTGACGATGTGCAAAGTCAAGACGCAGATAAATCGGAAAGTGCTGAGTTGGATGAACCCGACGATGTAGACCCCGATGACATATTGGCTGAGGTTAATGGGGCAGCTGATTCTGAAAATGTTGATGAAGACGACATCGATGCGTTGCTTGAAAGCTCAGTTGACTCGGTCTCTGACACGGAAGCAGAGGAAGAAAGTTCTGCATCTCTGCCGAATATAGAAGATGAAGACGACAAGCCAGAAATAAGCATTGACGATTTGCTTGAAGAGCATGGTGTTGATGCAGGTCTTACCGATGAGCTCGACAGCAACGACGACCTTATCAATGAAGACATGCTGAGTAAGCTTGATGACGAGATAAATCAGCAAAACAAAGAAATAGATAAAATCACCGACGACTTGCTTAACGAAATAGAGCAAATTGAAATGATGGGTGGTTTAGGCGAAGAGGATGATGAAGACGAAGATGATTTCGAAGATGAGATAACTACATCGGCACCGTCTCCTCAGTCAATCCAAAGCCTTGATGCGATTACTGATGATTTAGATGAAATCGTCACCGACGAAATAGAAACTGATGCAGATTTCAGTGACCCGCTATCCGACGACCTTATTGCTGAGCTTCAAGCGGAGGATGAATATTCGGAAGAGCCTTCAGCTGATGAAGAGCCTTCAGCGGGCGAGGAGCCATCAGCTGAGAAAGAACCATCAGCGGATCAAGAATCGCAAGAGGTAAGCGATTCGGTATTAGATGAGTTTGAAGAACGAGGTGAAGGCACTTCAAATGAACCACCTTCTCAAACAGAAGACGATGGCGACTTTGATGACCCATTTACCGACGAGTTGCTCGCGGAACTTGAAGCTGAGCTAGAGGGCGAACCAGAAGTTAGTCCAAACGCTGAACCTGAAGTTTACGATAAAGATGCAGAATTTACGGTTTCTGATGACGACGAAGATTTAACCGATCCGCTTACTGATGAACTTTTAGCTGAATTAGAAGCTGAGGAGTCAAAAAGTAGCGAAGATGTCGATCAGCTAACAGACGAATTACTTTCTGAACTTGAATCTGAAATAGAGTCTGAAGATGATACAGACACCGAATTTGATACTGATGGTGAAACCGTTGGACAATCTGAAGAAACAGAGCCAAAGCTAGAAGAGCAGCCAGACGTAGGCACCGAAGTAGAGTCTGAACAAGATACTAATTTAGAGCCTGAGCTAGAAGCAGAGCTAGAGTCTCTGCCTGAATCTGAGTCAGAGCTGGAATTCGAATCTGAATTAGAAGAGACCGAGTTAACACCTGAAGAAAAGATTGAGGTGGACGAAGGCGCTGATACCCATCTTTATGAAAATCCAGAACCAGAACCAGAGTTTGAGCCAGAAGCGCAAACAGAGTTGGGCGCTGAAGTTGAACCCGAACAAGATGCCGATATAGAGTCAGAGGTAGCTCCTGAATTGGAAGCAGAGCTAGAGTCTCAGCCTGAGCCTGAAGCAGAACTAGACTTTGATACTGAATCAGAGGAAGGCGAATTAGCACCAGAAGATAAGTTTGAAGTGGAAGCTGATGCTGTTAGCGATCTTGAAGATAATGTAGAGCCAAAGTCAGAACCAGAGTCTGAGCTAGAAGCAGAGCTAGAGTCTCAGCCAGAACCTGAAGAAGAACTAGAGTTTGATACTGAATCAGAAGAAGGCGAGTTAGCACCTGAAGAGAAGGTTGAGGCGGAAACTGACGCTGATAGCGAGATTGACGATAATGTAGAGTCACAGTCAGAACCAGAACTAGAGCCAGAAGCGCAGCAAGAGTTGGGCGCTGAAGTAGAGCCTGAGTTAGAAGCAGAGCTGGAGTCTCAGCCTGAGCCTGAAACAGAGTTGGAATTCGAAGAAGAGGCAGAAGCTGAGATAGAGCCGGAACCTGAACTCGAAAGTGCCAATGAAAGCCCTGAAGACAGTACAGAAAATGGTTCAGACGATCCGTTAGATGACGCTATCGAAGCATTCGAAAAACAAATGATGGATGATATTCCTTCTTTCGGTGAGATGGAGCCTTCAGCCGAACAAGAGCCCTCAGCCGAACAAGAGCCTTCAGCCGAAAAAGAGCCCTCAGCCGAAAAAGAACCCTCAGCTGGAGAAGAGCCCCCAGCGGATGAAAAGCCTTTCGCTGAGGAAGACTTCTCCGAAGACGATGTCTCTACAGACGAAGAACCATCAGCAGAAAAAGACAGTGACGAGTACGACGATAGTCTATTGGATGCAGCATTCGATGAAATAGACAGTTTAGAGCTTGAACAAGAAGTTGACGGCGTTGATGAAAGTGATCAGCAACTCGAAGACTCTGGTAGCGCTGAAAACATGGACTCAGCCGAAGAGCCAGATTCAAGCGAGATTGACTCAGAGGGGGGTGAAGAAAAAGAATTCAATGAACTTGATGACGTCCCTGGTCTTGACGATTGGTTGTCAGGTTCCGACGACGATGCTGTTGACGACAACGAGATACTTGATGACTTAGACAGCGCTGAGTTTGATGAACTTCTCCAAAGCCTTGAGTCAAATGATGTCGTAGATGCAAGCGACATTGAAAGTGAGAACACTCAAGAGTCATCAGAGGCTGCGACCAACAGTAACAAAGACACCTTCGAACTCGAGCAGGAAGATGATGAAGAGGCTACGTTTGAGTTGGAAGAAAGTATCGATGACAGTCTTGAACCAGCTGAAAGTCTTGAATCAACTGACAGTCTTGAACCAGCGAAAAGTGACGATACCTTCGAGCTAGATGAAAACGACGAAACTTTCGAGTTAGATGATGGCGATGACATAGAATCAGCGCAGGATGATAACGAAGAAGAAACTTTCGCCCTTGAAGACGATGACTCTGAACTAGCGTTAGACGACCTCGATATTCCAGATGATGTGAACTTAGATATCGCCACGCCTACTGAAATTGAAGAGAACCAAGAGGGCGCAGGACAAGCAGAGCCTGAACGGGAACAAGAGGAAGAGCTGAAGCTTGATAATCCTGATTTGGATTTGGCTGCTTTACTTAGCGACGTCGATACTGACAGTGAGCTTTCAACATCGTCCGAAGATTTTCTTGATGTAGAGGCGCTGATGGACGATGGCGACGATTCAAATGCACCTGATCCAGATAGCCAAGCGTTAGATCTTGACGTGAGTTTATCTGACTTTACTGGCGTATCCGACGATGACACGGTAATTGATATTGATAAAGATGCAGGGCAAAACGCGAACTTAGACTTGGCTCGTGCGTACATCGAAATGGAAGACGTAGATGCTGCAAAAGAATTACTTGAAGAAGTAATGAAAGAAGGCAGTGAAGAACAAAAGCAGGAAGCAGCGTCGATTTTTGAGAAAATTGTTTAACGAGATTTTAAATGCGAGCTTAAACTTGCGTTAATATTCGTATTGAGCGGTCTGTATGTTAAAGATATACAGGCCGCTTTTGTTTTCATTGGCATGCGTTTATTTGTCGAGCTGCGATAGGTTTTGCCTATAAGCAGCATTGCATGTTGCAAGCGACATGACTACACTTAGCGGCTTTTCAGAAACGGGGTTAGACAGATATGGGGCGAATTGCCTTAGGGGTTGAATACGACGGTGCCGCTGTTTACGGTTGGCAACGCCAACGGGAAGTACCAAGTGTTCAAGAGCATCTTGAAAAGGCACTTTCGACAGTAGCCAACCAACCTATTGAAGTGCAATGCGCAGGACGCACCGACGCTGGTGTGCATGCGACCGGACAAGTGGTTCATTTCAATTGTGATGCTCCACGTTCAGAGCGAGCGTGGACACTTGGGGTTAATGCAAACCTTCCTAACTCCGTTGCCGTTACATGGGCGAAGAACGTTAGCGATGACTTTCATGCGCGTTTTTCTGCTACCCATCGCCGCTATCGCTACATTATCCATAATGCAAAAATGCGCCCAGCTATTTTGCATTCGGGTGTTACCCATATTCACCGTGAACTCGACGAGAAGAAAATGCATGTCGCCGCACAAGCATTGCTAGGCGAACAAGATTTTACCTCGTTCCGCGCAGCGCTTTGCCAGAGTAAAACGCCGTTTCGCAATGTGACTGACGTAAGCGTGTACCGCCAAGGTCGCTATGTGATCATAGATATCCGTGCTAATGCTTTCCTGCATCACATGGTTCGCAATATCACTGGCGCGCTTGTTGAAATTGGGGCGGGGGAGCAAGATGTAAATTGGATTGCTCACCTGTTAAGTTTAAAAGACAGGAGCAAATCGGCAGCCACAGCGAAACCAAATGGTTTATACCTTGTAGACGTAACTTACCCTGGTGAGCATGACCTGCCTAAAGGGCCTTTAGGGCCGCTGTTTTTGCCAGATTGCACGTAGCACTGTCGATGTATACAAGGAAGTAGTGTGACTAGGTTTCAATTTTCACCACAAATTTTGGGTTTGTTACTGTGTTTTACGGCTTTAGAGTGCGGCGCTTATATAAAAGATAAAACCCCTAGCGTACGTTTCGCGGTTAACACACCAGGTGCAGCCCCTTATCTATATTATGATGAGAACTCCAAACGCTATGAAGGCATAGTCGTTGATTTTTTTAATTCAGATGAGCTATCGAATCAGTTTCGTATTGTTTATTTAGACTCGAATCGTGCTAGAAGCGAAGATTTATTAAAGTCATCATCAATAGATTTGTTCCTCTCTTCTGAAAGTTGGATAAGTAAACCGAACGACTTTTTGTTCAGCGAAGAGTTGGTCAAGCATAACAGCTATATCTATTCAGCTTCAAGTTTCGAAGGGCCGTTTGTACCTGAAGAAAACTTATCCTCTAGCATTTGTACTAGATACGGCTTTACTTATCCCGTTTTACAGCAGTTTTTTGAGAGAAAAGAAAACAATATTCAGAGGGTTGACTCAAGCAGTCAATTTACAATGACTATGATGATGTCGAAAGGGCGTTGTGACTTCGCGATAATGAATGAGCATAATGCGCGTGCCGTTATGTTTAACGAGGCGTTTTGTTCTTCAGAATTTTATCAGTCACCTAACATTGTTAGTCAGGCTCGTTTAGTGTTTGTTATTCGTTCTGATTTAAACTCTCTTAAAAATAAAATAGATACTGCACTGACGCATTTTGTCGAAAGCGGACAAAGGCAAAAATCGCTAGAACGCCACTCAGGTGTTAACCATTTTCCAAAAGTTAAATGTCACGGTGCTCGGTGAAACCAGCATTCTATAAATCTCGCCAGTGATAATTTAGCAAAAGCTAGCAGCGGTAAGCACTACTTGTGTCGATTGCCAACTTCTAAGACCAGTTTTGTTTTTTCCATTTCGTTGTATTGTGGTCTAATAGCGCGCTATATTAGGTAGCTGTTCTATTGTGTTGCGCATTTTTTCTTTGTAATACAGTATGAAACTTAAAAATTTAATGTGTTGTTGACCTCAAGTATGAACAAACATTAATCGTCATGGTCGGCAAACAAAAACAAAGGATTCAATTTCCATGAGCTGGATTCAAAAAATTCTTCCTCGCACGCAAACATCAACCAAAGGTAATGTGCCAGAAGGTATCTGGACAAAGTGTGGTTCTTGCCAAGCTGTGCTGTATAAGAGCGAACTGGAAAAACTTCAGGAAGTTTGCCCTAAATGCGACCACCACATGCGTATTACTGCACGCCGTCGCATTGATGCATTCTTAGACGATGGCGATCGCGTTGAGCTAGGTGCAGAGCACGAGCCGCAAGACGTACTTAAATTCAAAGACTCTAAGCGTTATAAAGACCGCATTGTTGCTGCACAAAAGGCAACAAACGAGAAAGACGCACTAGTGGTAATGCAGGGCAAGCTAAAAGGTATGCCGGTAGTGGTTGCGTGTTTTGAGTTTGCGTTTATGGGCGGTTCAATGGCATCGGTAGTAGGTGCTCGTTTTGTTGCCGCCGTTAATGCATGTTTAGAAAATGATATGCCGCTTATTTGCTTTAGTGCAAGTGGTGGTGCGCGTATGCAAGAAGCGCTTATGTCACTAATGCAAATGGCTAAGACGTCGGCTGCGCTTGCTAAGATGAGCAAAAAAGGTTTGCCTTATATTAGTGTGCTTACAGACCCTACAATGGGCGGTGTATCTGCAAGCTTGGCAATGCTTGGTGACGTAAACGTGGCAGAGCCAAAGGCGCTTATTGGCTTCGCGGGTCCTCGCGTAATCGAGCAAACAGTAAGAGAAAAGCTGCCTGAAGGTTTCCAGCGCAGTGAATTCCTTGTTGAGAAAGGTGCAATTGATATGATTGTTGACCGCAGAGATATGCGTGATAGATTACACAGCCTGTTGGTTAAGTTGCATTATAAGAATTAGTGAATAACGAAAACAATTTAAATACTGGCTCAGCGCCACACGCACAAGACGCCTCAGCGTCTTCACCTTCGCAAAAAAGCCTGAGCCAGTGGTTATCCTACCTAGAATCTATTCATCCTAGCGCCATCGATATGGGGCTAGACAGAGTGAAAGAAGTGGCCAATGCCATGGCACTTTCACTTAGCCAGTCTTTGGTTGTTACTGTTGCAGGCACAAACGGTAAGGGCACAACGTGCCGCTTACTCGAGCAAGCCATGTTATCGCAAGGCAAAAGCGTTGCGGTTTACAGCTCGCCTCATTTGACCGATTACCGTGAACGAGTGCGTTACAACGGCGAATTACCGCCTGCCAGTGAATTTGTCGATGCTTTTGAGTTTGTTGAAAGCGCGCGAAAGAGCACGGGTGGTGAACCCATTACCCTGACTTACTTTGAGTTCGGTACACTGGCTGCAATGAAAATGATGCAGTCATGGGCGGTCGATGTAGTTATTCTTGAAGTGGGGCTCGGCGGGCGTTTAGACGCTACGAATATTATAAACCCTGACCTTGCCGTTATAACCACCATCGATCTCGACCATCAGGATTGGCTTGGCAATACAAGAGAAAAAATCGCTCGGGAAAAAGCGGGCATTATGCGCAAAAACGGTAATGCAGTGGTTGGTGAGCTGTTTCCTCCATCATCGCTTTACGATGTGGCAAACGAACTACAAGCTAACGTACGTTGGGCTACACAGGACTTCGTCACAGTAGTGGCAAGTGACTACAGCGAGTGGAGCTGGAAAGGAAAGAGTAACAGCTACGCGTCGTTACCTTACCCTAAAATTCCACTTCAAAATGCAAGCACAGCATTAGCAGCACTTGAGCTTTTAGACTTACTGCCCGAAGAAAGCGTGGTTAGGGACATTATCGAAAATACCACCATGCCGGGTCGCCAACAAACAATTAGTGAATCGCCTCTTGTTGTCGTAGATGTCGCCCATAACCCACAAGCTACAACGGCCATGCAAGAGTGGCTAAATCGTTACGACGTTAGCCAGATGCGCGTTGTTGTGGGTATGCTCAAAGATAAGTCAATTGCTGAAACCTTGGCGCCTCTTTCAGGGCTTAACGCCAAGTGGTACTTAGCTTCAACAAGTGGGCCGCGAGGTTGCAGTGCAGAAGTACTTGAAAATGCACTTGTTAATGCCGGCACAACCATAGAGAATATAGATACGTTTCAAGACGTGACCTCAGCATATCAACGTGCGCTTGCAGATTATCAAACTGGTGAACTTATTCTCGTTTTTGGTTCTTTTGTTACCGTTGCAGACGTGCTTGCTGAGCAAAACTAACACGCGCATTGTAAGTAAAACCGTGTATTCAAGCAGGAGAGCACAGTGACATCGGCATTAAAGAATAGACTGGTGGGGACAATTATTGTTGTCGCCCTAGCGGTTATCTTTTTACCAGACTTTCTTGATGGCAAGAAGCAAACGAACAGAGAGCCCTTTGTCTCTGTTCCTGCAAACCCACCTAAAAAGCCCATCGTAGAGCCTGAATCTTTCCCATCTGAGCGGGTAGCGAAAGCTGCGGTTCCGGCTGTGGAGATTGAAGATGAAACAGCGTTAGATGAAGAGCAGGTTGCTTCAAGTACTGGTAACAGCAAAAGTACTGACCAAGCTACTGCTGCTAAGGCGCCAGTGCCAAAAGCATTTGAAGAAGTGGACGAGCTAGCGAGCCAAACGGTTGTTGATACGAAAAGTGCCACTGCCGATGATGACGCAGGCTGGGTTATTCAGCTTGGCAGCTTTCGTCATGAAAAAAACGTAAAGGCATTGTTGGCAAAGCTAGAAAAGGCTGGGTATCGCGCGTTCAGTCGCAAAATTCAAACCAGCTCGGGGCCGCTCAATAAAGTTTTTGTAGGCCCTGATTTAGACAAGAAGAAACTGGAATCGGCACTTCCCCATTTGAAAGAGCTAACGAAACTTAAAGGGAAAGTCACCACGTTCAAAGTTGAGTAGGGCGTATTTTTTCTACTTGAACCACGCTTACTGAAAGGAAGTGTCACGGATTGCATTACAGACTAGTAATATTTCTATCTTCTGTTAGAATGCGCGCCATCTCGCCAAAGGCTCGTTGCTTCATCACAAAAAGCAACATCAACGCAATAAAGAGACGATGAACTGGGTAGACTTTTCCATACTGGGTATCATTGCGGTATCTACCTTAATAAGCCTTATTAGAGGGTTTGTTAAAGAAGCCATCTCGTTAGTGGTTTGGTTTGCTGCACTCTTTATTTCAAGTAATTTTTATGCTGACCTCGCCATTTACTTCACAGCCATTGATGATCCTTATTTGAAAAATGGCGCTGCAATCGCTGCGCTGTTTGTGACAACGCTCATTCTGGGCGGCATGATCAATTATGTTATTAGCCAGCTGGTACAGGCAACGGGGTTGTCTGGTACCGATAGAGTCCTAGGTATAGTTTTCGGTGCACTGCGTGGCGTGCTTATTGTTAGCGCATTGCTCTTTTTTATGGACACCTTTACTGGTGCAGCCTCCTCTAATTGGTGGCAAGCATCGGTACTCATTCCAGAGTTTGGTGTCATCATTGAGTGGTTTTTCAGTTATGTGAAAGACTCCTCCAGTTTCTTAAATCCCGC
>JAXHTT010000069.1:0-19279 GCA_034190055.1 Pseudomonadota bacterium
GTCGTAACGGACGTATGGGAACGTGCTAGCGCAAACTTTGCTTTACCTATCCCTGACAATAAACGTCTAAATGCACAGAGAAAGTGGTACCTAAAGCACCCTGAATACATGGCTCGCGTTGTTAAACGTGCCAAGCCATTTCTTTATTACATTGCAGAAGAAATTGAAAAGCGTGACATGCCGATGGAGTTAATTCTCTTGCCCATCGTAGAAAGCGCATTCGACCCTTTCGCATATTCTCATGGTCGAGCAGCTGGTATGTGGCAATTTATTCCCGGCACCGGTAAGCGGTTTGGTATGGAACAAAACTGGTGGTATGACGGGCGCCGCGACGTTGTTGCGTCAACACAAGGTGCACTGGATTATCTTACCTATTTAAATGAGATGTTTGACGGTAACTGGTTGCATGCATTAGCGGCGTATAACAGCGGTGAAGGCCGGGTGCAACGAGCGATTAAAGCAAATAAACGCGCAGGTAAACCTACCGATTTTTGGAACTTGAACTTACCCAAGGAAACACGTGCGTATGTGCCTAAGTTATTAGCCCTTGCTGATATTCTTAAAAACAAAGATGAATATGCGTACTCATGGCCAGAAGTGGAAAACGTTGCCGTTATTGAAGTGGTCGATATTGGCTCTCAGGTCGATTTAGCGTTTGCGGCCGAGCTTGCCGGCATGTCTTTGAAAGAGCTTCATGGATTAAACCCTGGGTTCAATCGCTGGGCTACATCCCCAGATGGTCCCCACCGCTTAGTACTTCCCCTTGATAAAGCTGCTGCGTTTTCGCAAGCCCTTGCTAAGATTGATCAAAAAGAGCGTCTTAACTGGGTACGTCACACCGTTAAGTCTGGCGATAGCTTAGGTAAAATTGCAAAGCAATATCACACCACCGTAAAAGTGCTTAAAAAGGTCAATGAACTAGACTCATCAATGATCAGAATAGGTCAAGCGATAATGGTACCTGTAGCGCTTCAAGAGTTGGACAGCTATACGTTATCGCAAGAGCAACGTTTAGCCAGTTTACAAAATAGCAGCTCGTCTCAGCAAAAAGTGCGTCACACCGTTAAATCCGGTGATACGCTATGGGATATTGCGCGTAAGTACAAAGTAAGTACTAAGCAGTTAGCTAAATGGAACGGCATGGCGCCGAGTGATACGCTTCGCCCTGGAAAAACTTTGGTTATTTGGCAGAAAGGCAATGCGCAAACCGGGGTCACAAAAAAACTGACCTACACAGTAAGAAACGGTGACTCGTTATCTCGTATCGCCAGCAAGTTCAATGTTAAGGTAAGTGACATTGGCAAGTGGAACTCGCTAAACACTAAGCGCTATCTGCAACCCGGTCAAAGACTTAAACTGTATGTAGACGTGACAAGGTTGAACGCATCGAGCTAGTGACTCGGCCTAGATTAGCATTAACGCGTTTTCCTTTAAGCGGTCATATCATACGTTAAATCACGAAAAGGATATGGAAATGCTAAGAATTAACCGAGAAAATCTGCGAAATAGTCACGAAACGCCTTGGTTAATTTTAGATTTAGTCATGCTAGGTATACTGTTCGTAAATCTAGTATGGCTTATATTCGATTCTCTTTATGCTACAGACGTTGTATACGGCCTATTAGGCACTTATTTTCCCGCCTTTCTTAACGCTTACGATCCTATTCATGCCAACTTTTTGTTGGTCGATTTAGTTTTTATTGCCATATTTTTTACCGAGTTCTGCTTTCGCTGGGCTGTTGCTATTGCTCGCAAAGAGCACTTACGCTGGTACTTCTTCCCGTTTTTGCATTGGTACGACATTATAGGCCTCATCCCTACTGGACCTACCCGCCTATTTCGTTTCTTGCGCATATTTTCTATTTTGCACCGCCTGCACAAATTCGAAATCATCGACTTAAATCAAACTGCGGTCTTTCGCTTTTTTGCGTTTTACTACGATGTATTTGTTGAAGAGTTAAGTGACCGGATTGTTGTAAAGGTGCTCAGTGATGCGCAAAAAGACATCTCAGCAGGTTCGCCTTTATTAGACGATATCAACGCACAAGTACTGGCCCCCCGTCGCCCTGTGATAACCCAATGGATGGCTGGCGTTATTAACCATTTAGGACAGTCTATTCAAAGCGAAGAACACGGCGAGGTAATTCGAGAGCACGTACGAAAAAGCGTAGGCAAAGCGGTAAGAAGTAATGCGCAAGTCTCCTCCCTACATTACCTACCTGTTATCGGCAAAACCATTGAGAATACGTTGGAAGAGTCAGTCACCGATATCGTAACCACATCGCTAGTTAACCTGTTAAGCGACTTAGACGCAGAGCGCATCGACCATTTCATTTCAGTCGGCATGCACGACTATACCCCTACTGCAGACGCGCTAGATAAAGAAGTACTTAACGTTGTAAATGAATGTTTGGAATTGGTGAAAGCCCATGTTGCACAGCAGCGCTGGAAGTCACATTTAACTGAAAAAGAATCGACTATTCCTACTGACAAGCCCGAAATTTAATTAATTTGCAAAGCGATAGAGTCAAGGTGAACGCTAGCCAGTATTCTGTTCAGCCACTGTTCATACAAATAAACTAATATAAAGCCCTTACGAATATAATTATAACGATTAGAGGGACTTATGATGAAAATTAAACGCTGCAGAATGTTCAGCCGCTCATTTAACCACGCAATACTAGCAAGTTGTATAACGGCATTTGCTTCAGGCTGCATGGTGATCTTGCCGACCTCTTCTATTTCCACCAACCAAGAACCTGAAAAAATAGTTGAGCGCATTGAATACAATGCAAACCGATGCTGGTCCACACTGCATCAGCCAATTCATAGCGATATAGTCGTAAACACGTATACAATACAAAACGGCTACAAACTCACGGCCAGTCGTAAAGAAGGGAGCACCCCGCAATATCCTTTTTTACACGTCACCATTACCCACTCAACCTACGGCAGTGAGGTATCTGTTCGAGAAGGTGAGTTTAACTTAGGCACAGACTTAAATTTAAGTGATGATGTAAATCGATGGATAAATGGCGACAATAGCTGTTAAGACTGATAAGGCGTACACACTATTTTTCAGTAGTAGACAGAATAATACTCGTCTCACTATTAAGCACGCCTTTAACGCGAATAGTTAAGCCATCGATAAGCTAATCGCAGAAGCTATTAACCGTCTCACCCTTACCAAATAAGAAAGCCCGCAAATGCGGGCTTTTATTCTGTTAAAAAGTATTGGGTGCTAACTACGCTTTACGCCACGTAGTACCGCTCGGGCCGTCTTCTAACACTACGCCTTTTGCGTTTAACGCATCGCGTGCGGCATCTGCCGCTGCCCAGTCTTTAGCTGCACGAGCGTCGTTGCGCTGTTTAATTAACGCTTCGATTTCGGCCGCTTCGTCATCGTTGCCTTCACCACCCTTAAGGTAAGTATCTGGGTCGCTTTGAAGCATTCCCAAAATGGCGCCTAATCCTTTGAGAACAGCAGCCAGTTTACCCGCTTCTTCAGCATTGTCTTTTTGGCGGTTAAGTTCACGTGCTACATCGAACAATACAGAAAACGCTTCAGGTACGTTAAGGTCATCATTCATAGCTGCTTCGAAACGCGCTAAATAACCGCCGTAACTAAGGTCTGTACCCTCGTCTACTACAACACCACGCAGCGCAGTATATAAACGCTCTAGGGCTGCCTTCGCTTGGGTAATGTTGTCTTGAGAGTAACTTAACTGGCTACGATAATGCGCTGACATCAAGAAGAAACGCAAGGTTTCTGAATCGTGCTCTTTAAGCACATCACGCAAGGTAAAGAAATTACCTAAAGACTTAGACATCTTTTCATCATTAACTTGAACCATACCCGCATGCATCCACACGTTTACGTATGGCGTATCGTATGCGCAGCACGACTGAGCTACTTCGTTTTCATGGTGCGGGAAGGTTAAATCTGAACCACCGCCATGGATATCAAAGTGCGCGCCAAGGTGCTTGTGGTTCATAGCAGAACACTCAATGTGCCAGCCCGGACGACCTTCGCCCCATGGTGACTGCCACGCAGGCTCTCCCGGCTTAGTAGTTTTCCACAACACAAAATCTAGCGGGTCGTCTTTACCTGCCGCCACTTCAACTCGGGCACCGGCTTTAAGCTGCTCTAGGTCTTGCTTGCTTAGCTTGCCGTAATCTTCATACTTGCTTACGTCGAATAGTACATCGCCGCTTTTAGCTTGATAAGCGTAGCCTTTGTCCATAAGACGCTGGATAATTTCGATGATCTCATCCATATGGCCACTTACTGTTGGCTCAACGTCTGGCTCTAGTAAGTTAATCGCCGCAAAATCTTCGTGCATCATAGCGATAGTACGTGCAGTTAGTGCCTCAAAGCTTTCGCCATTTTCATTGGCGCGAGCGATAATCTTATCGTCGATATCCGTGATATTACGCACGTACTTCACTTCTAAACCAAGGTGACGCAAGTAGCGTACTAAAACATCGAAACTTAGGTAGGTACGGGCGTGCCCCATGTGACTTAGGTCATAAACAGTAATACCACACACATACAAACCCACTTTCCCTTCTTGAAGCGGAACAAACTTCGCTTTTTCACGGGTTCGGGTATTGTAAAGATGTAGCATGTCTATATTTCCTATTTGTCATAATTTTGGGGCGCAAAGTTTAGCACTGTCACGATTTAAATGGTACAAGCCTTTTGCAGCGATATTGCTGTTATTTGCCACAACCGTCTCTTTGCGCTAGCTACTCGTTTTGCGCTAAAATGCCCCCACTTTACATATATGCTAACACACAGGACAAACCACAATGGTTACGTTAAAAACAAATTTCGGTGACATCACCCTAGAGCTTTTTGAAGACAAAGCACCTAAAACAGTAGCTAACTTTCTTTCTTACGTAGAAGACGGCTTTTTCGACAACACTATCTTTCACCGTGTAATTAACAACTTTATGGTTCAAGGTGGCGGTTTTACGCCTGATATGGAACAGAAAGATACTAAAGAGCCTATCGAAAACGAAGCAGACAACGGTGTTGCAAATGAAGTAGGTACCATCGCGATGGCGCGTACTCAAGACCCACACTCAGCTACTGCACAGTTTTTCATTAACGTGAACAACAACGACTTCCTTAACCACACTAGTAAGTCTGTAAACGGTTGGGGTTACTGTGCTTTCGGTAAAGTGGTTGAAGGCATGGACGTGGTAGAGAAGATCAAAGCGGTTAAAACCGGTAACCACGGCTATCACCAAGATGTACCTGTTGAACCAGTGATCATTGAAAAAGCAGTTGTAGCGTAAATAACTGCTTAGATAGCTGTCAAATACCTAACTAAATATTGGCTTGGCTGACATGCAGTTTAAAGCAAGCCTTTAGTTATATAAAAGCCGCGTGATCGTTAACGCGGCTTTTTAAACCACACTTAAGAAGATTTATGTCGTTCACCTACTTCATTGCAGATTTACACCTAAGTGCAGACCGTCCAGATATAACAGAGTGTTTAATGCGCTTCTTAAAAGAAGACGCGATTAACGCCGACGCACTATATGTTCTTGGTGACTTATTTGAAGTGTGGATTGGCGATGACAATGTTACCCCGTTTAATACTGCTATAGCGACAGCCTTTAAAGAAGTAAGTCAGCACTGCCCTATTTACTTTATTCACGGCAATCGCGATTTCGCAATACGAGAAAAGTGGCTATCAAAAGCAGGCATGACCCTGTTAAACGAACAAGAGGTCATAGACTTGTACGGCACGCCTACCCTGCTGACCCACGGTGATGAGTTATGTACTCGTGATGTTGCCTATCAGAAGTTTCGCAAGAAATCTCGTGGTTGGTGGTGGCCTCGTTTAATGCTTGCCCTTCCTTTATGGTATAGACAGCGTGTTGCCGATAATGGCCGTAAGGAAAGTAAGGCTAAGCAACAAAACCTTAAACCAGATATCATGGATGTTACACCTGAAGAGGTGGTGAAAGTGATGGAAAAGTGGGGTGTGCAGCGCATGATCCACGGCCATACACACAGACCAAACATTCACAGCCTTAAAGCTAATGGTAAACCTGCCACGCGGATTGTACTGGGTGATTGGTACGACCAAGGTAGCGTTTTAAAGGTTACCCCCACAAAAGCTATGTTACAACATCACAATTTTAAGTAAGAAAATCTGACACTTACAATGGTCCTACCAGTTTTTTACTACTGTTAAAAAAAATTTAAGTACCTCACTTTAGTACTCCCTGTCCCCCTCATAAACAGTACATACAGCGTCCATTTAACCCCTGCTAGTTCCCGCCGATAAATACGGTTTTATGACAATTGTGACAATCCAGTAATATTAGTGTCAAAGAAGCGTCACCTTATCCTCCTACGCTCTTCGTGATTTGACGACATTGCTATACAGAATGCAGTGACATTGTGTAGTGATTAAATGTTTAGACAACACCACGACATAAATAACAGAACGTTTAGGAAAAAATCATGAATCGTAACTGGAAAGTGGCATGTACTGCGGTTGCTTTAGCGGTTTCCGCTAGTCTACAAGCGGCCGTGTTGCCCGAGCACCAAACTAACAGCGCCTGGTTTACTGACGCCCAATCCAAACTAACTGCAAAGCTACAAACTAACAATCAATTTAAAGCGAAGAATGTCATTTTATTCGTGGGCGATGGTATGGGTATTTCTACCCTTACCTCAGCAAGAATTCACAAAGGTCAACTGGCGGGTAACCCAGGTGAAGAAGGTTATTTGAGTTTCGAAAGCTTTCCACACACCGCATTAGTTAAAACCTACAATGTAGATGCACAAACCCCAGATTCTGCAGGCACTATGACCGCAATGATGTCGGGCCTTAAAACTGACGTCGGTGTAATTGGCGTTGACGAAGATATTGAACGCGGTGATTGCTCAACGGTTACTGGCAATGAAGTAATTACTGCGCTAGAGCTTGCTGAAATAAAAGGGCTTTCTACAGGTATTGTCTCTACGGCCCGAATCACTCACGCTACCCCTGCAGCAACTTACGCCAAATCTGCCGATCGTAACTGGGAAGACATTTCTGACATGCCAGAAGAAGCGGTAACTGGCGGATGCTTAGACATTGCTGATCAGCTAGTGAATTTTGAAAGCAATTTAGAAGCGCGCTATACCGGTGTTGATGTTGACGGAATTGAAGTCGCCATGGGTGGCGGTCGCCGTCACTTCTTGCCAAAAGACGCCGCATTCAACAGCCCTGATGCAGTAAGCGATGTTGAAGGTGATAGAACCGACGAACGCGACCTAACGGCTGAATGGCAGACTATGTATGAGAACGGTGTATACGTTTACGATCAAGCAGGTTTCGATGCAGTAGACAGCGAGAGTACTGAACGTGTATTTGGGCTTTTCAACGAATCTCATATGCAGTACGAAGCAGACCGCGGCAATGACATTGCGGGGGAACCGTCTATTGCAGAGATGACTGAAAAAGCTATCGACATCCTTGATAACAACGACAATGGCTTTTTCTTAATGGTTGAGTCAGGCCGTATTGACCACGCACACCATGCGGGTAATGCAGCAGGCGCACTTACCGACACTATAGCATTTGAAGAAGCAGTAATGACTGCGGTTGAAAATACCGATCCTACTGAAACATTAATCCTCGTTACTGCTGACCACGGACATGTATTCACCATTGCAGGCTACCCGAAGCGCGGTAATCCTATTCTAGGTAAAGTGGTAAACGTAGGTTCAGAAGAAGCGGCGACAGCAGCTGATGGTACGCCCTACACCACTTTGGGATACACCAATGGCTTGGGCTTTCGCAATTTAGGCGATGAGACCAACTCAGATGTCACTTACGGTATGGATAACGCGGCTGGTCGTGTCGATTTGACAAACATCGACACTACAACACCGGGCTATCACCAGGAAGCACTTATTCCACTGAGTTCTGAAACACATTCAGGCGAAGACATTGCACTGCATGCCAAAGGACCAGGAAGCCAACT
The DNA here is from genome assembly GCA_034190055.1 of Pseudomonadota bacterium. Taxonomy (GTDB): domain Bacteria; phylum Pseudomonadota; class Gammaproteobacteria; order Enterobacterales; family Alteromonadaceae; genus Alteromonas. The sequence continues at coordinate 7,996 of JAXHTT010000069.1, forward strand.
TGCTCAAGGCGTAATTGAGCAAAATGTCGTTTTCCACTTGATAAATCAAGCACTTGGCCTTGTAAACGAGTAAGTAGAGATAAGAATATGAACTTTTTTAAATTAAGCATAATTGCAGTAGCGGTTGCAGGTCTTTCAGCGTGTAGCTTAGAGGGTGACGATGGTAATGATGGAGCACCGGGTGTTGACGGTACTGACGGTCAAAATGGTTTAACCAGCCTTACCGTGCAAACGGAGTTGGCTGTAGGCGATGTTAACTGCCCTAACTCGGGTGTTCGCATCGACTCTGGCTTAGACGCGGATGCTGACGGCACGCTTGGAGACTCTGAAATCACTTCTACCAGCTACGTATGTGCGCCAGGCGCAGATAGCGTAAGTAGCAGCGAACTACTAACTAGCCTCAATAATGAGTGGTTTGTTGCGGCTCAGAACGAAGTAGAAAATAACAAAACGGTTTGGATGAATGCTACATCGGGTGAAAGTTCCGCCTCATCGAATGCAGCATTTACTGCCACTGTAAATTCGCAAGAAGAACTGAACGCCACGGTAGCGAATCTTCGCGGCAAAGCGAAAAATGTTATCTTGTTTGTTGGCGATGGTATGGGCGTTTCTACGGTTACTGCGGCTCGCATATTGGATGGTCAAATGAACGGCCTTGCAGGTGAGGAAAATCAGCTAAGCTTCGACAAATTTCCATTTTCGGGTCTTTCAAAAACCTACAATGTGGATGCTCAAACACCTGACTCTGCGGGTACCATGACCGCTATGATGAGTGGCATAAAAACTGACGTTGGTGTTATTGGCGTTGACGAGGATATTGAGCGCGGTGATTGTTCTACAGTCGCGGGTAACGAATTAGTTACAGCACTTGAGCTTGCTGAAATTGCAGGAAAGTCTACAGGCATCATTTCTACTGCCCGTATTACACACGCAACGCCGGCGGCTACCTATGCAAAATCAGCAGATCGCAACTGGGAAGACATTTCAGATATGCCAGAAGAAGCGGTTACAGCGGGTTGTTCTGACATTGCCGAACAGCTAGTTAATTTCGAAGCAAATTTAGAAGCGAATTTTGAAGGCTTAGACGTTAATGGCATTGAAGTTGTGATGGGAGGCGGACGTCGGCACTTCTTACCGCGTGACGAAGCATTTAACAGCCCAGATGCTGCAAGCAGTGTAGAAGGTGATCGCACAGATGGACGTGATTTAACGGCCGAATGGCAAGCCATGTACGAAAGCGGCGTTTATATCTATGATCAGTCTGGTTTCGACGGACTTGATACTGAAACCACTGAAAAAGTCTTTGCGCTGTTCAACGAATCACACATGCAGTACGAAGCCGACCGCGGCAATGATATTGCTGGCGAACCATCTATCGCTGAAATGACAAGTGCTGCTATTAAAGTGTTAGATAACAACGAACAAGGCTTCTTTCTAATGGTTGAATCTGGTCGTATTGACCATGCTCACCATGCTGGAAATGCGTATGGAGCGCTCCACGATACTATCGCTTTCGCTGAAGCTGTTGATACTGCGGATAAGCTTACTGATGATGAAGATACACTTATCATTGTCACCGCAGACCACGGACATGTCTTTACTATTGCTGGTTACCCCAAACGCGGAAACCCCATTCTGGGCAAGGTGGTAAATGTAGGTTCAGATGAAGCTGCTACGGCTGCTGACGGTACACCTTACACTACGCTTGGTTACACCAATGGTCTTGGGTTTAGAAACCTCGGTGACGAAACTAACTCAGATGCCACATATTTGAACGGTCCAGATACAGGTCGTAAGGACATTACTGATGTCGACACCACCACGCCGGGTTATCACCAAGAAGCATTAATACCGTTGGGCTCGGAAACACACTCTGGTGAAGATGTGGGCATATATGCTAAAGGACCTGGCGCATTTTTGGTCAATGGTACTAATGAACAAAGCGTTATATTCCATGTTATGGACTTTGCGGGAGATTTTGTTTCTCAAGCTGAAAATGCAATGGAGTAAGCTTTTATAAAACGAAGCATGGGCGGCCGCTGGCCGCCTTTTCCCATCAAATACCCCCTCATTCACGGTAGGATAAATGAATGAAATTAATTAAAGCCCTTGCTCTAGTGTTTGTCTCAAGTGTTAGTACATATAGCTTAGCTCAAGGTTATGATTCTCAACCAAAGAAAAAAACAAGTGCAGTGCACAGCTGTAAAAAAGACAGCGCTAACCTGCACGCTAAGTACGAAATAAGCATTAGAAGACCATCAAATAAGCTAGATACTACTTCACTGCATTTGTGGCGTAACGACAACAAAGTCGCACACCAATACCCTGACACTAATATCACTGAAACTTGGACATTAGTTAGAAACCGATTGATAAAGCCGACTCGATACTTCGATGCCCACCAGCGAGCGATAGAATATCAGCCAGGCGAAACTATTCACGGCAAAAAAGAAACGGATTTTTCTTACCGCTATCAGCTAATTAGCGACAAACTTATAAGTGCCATGAAACTAGAAAGCAAAGATGGTAAAGGATGTAATGCAGTTGAACACTATACCCTGCAGAACGGCCATGAAAAATTTAAGCTCTCATGGCTTCCCCGTCTAAAGTTAGTAGAATTTTTTAGCGTTGATAGGAATGGGTATAGGAGAGAATGGAAACTTGCAAACGTAGACTTTAATGATGACACGAAAAGTTTCTTTTCAAAGCGGCAGGATTATCAAAGTACTGACTATGCGGATATTGGTGATGACCATACCGATCCATTTTTAACTAAAATGGTCACCCAAGGCTTTATAGAAGCCGGTGCTAGCGGCTACTACGACGAACATGGCCACAGTATCGGTGAAACTCACGTACATTAGCTTGTTAAGTATGTCTCGCCAAGTGGCTGTGTCGGCGGCACGGCCATTTGGGCACCGCAAAGAGGTTTTGTTACAAACTAGTCCAAAGTACAAGCGTTGCGCGCTGGCTTAATTTTTGTTCTGTGGTATAAAGAATAAAAGCAAGTTAGTCATCATGGACGGTGTAAATGACAGATGTTCTTCTTTCCCCTGCAAATTTCTGGTTTAGCATTGCGCTTATAGCCGTATTCTTTGTTTTTATATTAGAGCTTATAAGTACTATTTTCGGTGCAAGCTTCTTGGGGCTTGGCGACGACTTTGCTGAAGTCGATGGCGAAGGCTTTTTAAGTACATCGTTAGCTAACTGGTTAAATATAAATAAAGTCCCTTTCCTCATATACCTAGTTGTACTGCTTACTTTATTTGGGCTTGCAGGCCTAATGCTAAACGGCTTAACAGCCAGCATATTTAAAATTACTTTGCCTGCGGCTATCTCTGTTCCTCTCGCCTTCGGTGTTGGGCTGTTTGTTGCAGCCAAAACCGTAAAAATTATCGCCAGTGTATTACCAAGCGTTGAGTCTAGTGCGGTCAATAGCGAAGATTTTATCGGGTCCGTGGCGGAAATCACCATTGGTAAAGCAAGCCGTGGTAATCCGGCAGAAGCGAAATTTACTGATCATTATTCTCAGCCTCATTTTGTGTTAGTTGAACCATTCGAAGATGAAGAATTGTTCGCACAGGGAGAGCGCGTCATTTTAGTTCAGAAAAAACAACACAGCTGGTTAGCCACCCGCTATCTATAACCTAAAAGAGATAAAAGTATGGATACAATTCAACCATCTAACTTGCCGTCAATACTCTTTATTGCCGGTGCTATCGTTATAGGGCTTATTGTTATAGGCCTTATTTTTGCCAAGCTTTACACCCGTGCAACGAAAGAAACTGCGTTCGTAAGAACCGGTTTAGGCGGCGAGAAAGTCATTAAGGACGGTGGCGCTTTGGTTCTACCAGTTGTTCATGAAATTATTCCGGTGAACATGAATACGCTCCGCATTGAAGTAGAGAAGATTCAAAAAGACGCGCTTATTACCAAAGATCGTATGCGTGTGGACGTAAAAGCCGACTTTTATTTGCGCGTAGCACCGAATGCCAACGGCATTTCAATGGCCGCGCAAACGCTAGGTACTCGCACCACCCGCGCTGAAGAAGTCAAAAAATTAATGGAGTCGAAGTTTGTTGACGTACTACGTGCTGTAGCTGCTGAAATGAGCATGACCGAAATGCACGAGCAGCGCGCTGATTTTGTACAAAAAGTTCAGCAAAGTGTAGCTAACGACCTTGAGAAGAACGGTTTAGAACTTGAATCGGTAAGCTTAACCGGGTTCGACCAAACAGACCTGCAGTTCTTCAATGAAAACAATGCATTCGATGCTGAAGGCCGCGCTCGACTGACTAAAATCATTGAAGAAAAGCGCAAAGAAACGAATGATATTCAGCAGGAAAACCGTATTTTCATTGAACAGCGCAACCTAGCTGCCGAGAAACAATCGTTGGACGTAAAACGCGATGAAGAAGAAGCCCGCCTTGCACAAGAGCAGGTGCTTGCTTTTAAACGCCAAGAGCAAAAAGCTGAAATTGCTAAGCAACGAGAAATGAAAGAACGTGAAGAGCGCGAGGCAGAAATTGCTAAAAACCGCGCTATCGAAGCGGCAGAAATCGAGAAATCTCGTGAGATCGAGACCCAAGAAATCGCCAAGCGCCAAGCGCTAGAACAAGCGCGCATTCGCCAGCAGCAAGAAGTTGAGGTTTCAGAACAAGTGAAGCAAATCGCTGTTGCTACCAAGTCGGAAGAAGAGTCTGCTGCACGCGCTAAAGCTGCGGAAGCTGAAAAGCAAAAAGTGGAAAAAGAAGAAGCAGTACTTACCGCTAAATCGGTAGCGGAAGCTGAGCGTAAGAAGCAAATTGAAGTTATCGATGCTCGCAAAGAAGCCGAGAGTGAAGCTGTAGGTATAACCGTTGAGGCACAGGCTAAGAAGGAAGCGGCTGAAAACTCTGCTGCCGCAATTCTGACGGAAGCCAAAGCTGCAGCCGACGCTAAAATGCTGCAAGCCGACGCAGACGAGAAAGTGCTTGCCGTTGAAGCGCAAGGTAAACAAGCTCTTTACGAAGCTGAGAATACGCTCAAGACCGAACAAATTGAGCTGCAAAAAGCCCTTGCGATGCTGAAGATATTACCCGAACTTGTTGAGCAAGCAGTTAAGCCTCTTGAAAATATTGAAGGTATTAAAATTCTTCAGGGATACGGTCAAGGTAGCGGTGCAAAAGGTGAGCATACCGTTGCAACCTCAGGTAATGGTCTTGCAGAACAAGTTACGCAAGCAGCACTAAATTATCGAGCTAACGCCCCACTGGTAGATTCTATGCTGCGTGAGGTAGGTTTAGTCGATGCCGACAAAGGCTCGTTAGCAGACTTGGTTACCGGCAACAGCGATATACTGGCTAAAGCCGGCGCAGTTAAGCCCAAGGCGGTTGTAGCTGCACCAGAAAACCTAAATGGTCATGCAGCGCAGGACGGCCAACCTATTGAATAACGCTTATCAGTAAAAACTGTTGAGCAGCGCACTATAATGCACTAAGCCCTGTTATTTAACAGGGCTTTTTGTTTTCAGGCGTTTTTGCGAGTAACATCATGCTTTAGTGTTGCAACGTTCAGCACTTGCTTGTGACGTTGAAAATAGTGAATACTCGTAGCACACAAGATATTTTTGACGAAAAAGGGCGAGCGTAGTTTTTATGAAGTCGTTACCAGAAGCGCCGGAAAAACCATTGAGAGACGACTGTTGTGGCGGCGGCTCCTGCTGCCCATGTATTTGGGACGTCTACTACGAAAAGCTCGCAAAGTGGAAAGAAGCAAAGCAAGAGTTTGAACAGCTAAACAACAAAGAAAAAGTGAGCGTTAAGACGGGAGACTAACTTTCGATAAAAAATCTAAACTGTCCTATACCCAACCAAAAAAAGCTGAATAATTTCATTTTGAATCTTCCATCAGAATGTTGAATCTACGCAAAAAGCGCGTTAACAAAGCAGCAGGAAAGGTTCTTACCAAGTCTCATTTTTGAAACTTCTCATTTACAAACCGCTCAGGTATTGCTATTTTATCTTAATCGATTAAGCCCATCTTTTATTGCGCTCTCAAATAAATCGAGTAAGACCACGGTAAAAGATTAAGAATTAAGCTAAACCTGTTATATGGTCAACTGTGGACCTCTCAGACTGGTAGTGCTTAATTTGTAGTAATGTGTGCTCGCGAAACGAACAGCAGTACGAGCCAGCGCATGCTGAATTTTGGAGAATTATCATGTCTATACGCAATGGCGTTCAACTAATTACCTATGCAGACCGATTGGGCGATGGCAACATCGAGAGCCTGACAGCAATACTTGAAGGTCCATTAAATGGCCTGTTCACCGGTGTTCACATTCTTCCTTTCTACTATCCTTACGATGGTGAAGACGCAGGTTTTGACCCTATTGACCACACGTCAGTGGATGAGCGCTTGGGCGATTGGAACAGCGTTAAAAAGCTTGGTGAATCTGTAGATATCATGGCCGATCTTATCGTTAACCATATGTCTGGACAAAGCGAGGCGTTTAAAGACGTGCTAGCAAACGGGCGCGAATCTACCTATTGGCCACTGTTTTTAACTAAAGAAGATATTTTCAAGGGTAATGACCCAGCGCAGATCGATGAACAAATAGCACGAGTCTTCCGCCCTCGTCCGACGCCATTTTTCAGCGATTACGAAGTAGGTACTGCAACTGATAAACCAGAAACTGTTCCATTCTGGACTACCTTTACCTCAAATCAGATTGATATTGATGTAGAGTCTCAGCTAGGCAAAGACTATTTATCTTCTATTCTTCAGTCATTCACTGAAAGTAATGTTGATCTTATCCGTTTAGACGCGGCAGGCTATGCCATTAAACGCGCAGGCTCAAACTGCTTTATGCTTGAAGAAACCTTTGAGTTTATTGAAGAACTTTCTAATCGCGCGCGTGGTATGGGCATGCAGTGCTTGGTAGAAATACATAGTCACTATCAAACTCAAATAGATATTGCCGCACGTTGTGACAGCGTCTACGACTTTGCTTTACCACCACTTGTACTGCACACCTTGTTTACTAAAAATGCAGACGCATTGGCACACTGGCTTTCTATTTCGCCACGAAACTGTTTTACGGTACTTGATACCCACGACGGTATTGGGATTGTCGACGTTGGTGCAAGTGGTGACAAACCTGGTCTTTTAAATGCTGAAGCAATTAACGCACTTGTAGACCAAATACATGAAAACTCTAACGGTGAATCTAAGAAAGCCACAGGCGCAGCGGCGAACAATGTCGACCTTTACCAGGTGAACTGCACCTATTATGACGCATTGGGTAAGGATGATTTCGCCTATTTAGTTGCTCGTGCTATTCAGTTCTTTAGCCCGGGTATTCCTCAGGTTTATTACGGTGGATTACTTGCGGCCCATAACGATATGGAGCTATTGGCCAACACCAATGTGGGTCGTGACATTAACCGCCCATATTTGTCTACAGCGATTGTCGAAGAAGCAGTTAAAAAGCCGGTAGTTAAAGGCTTAATGCAGCTAATAAGGCTTAGAAACGAAAGCGATGCATTCAATGGTACGTTTGACGTAAACTACAGCGAGAATGTTCTAGTACTGTCTTGGAAAAACGGCAAAAATGCAGCGTCGCTGAGCGTAGATTTCAACGTAATGGACGCGACTATTAAGACAGTTTCTGATGAAGAAGAAAGCGTTTTATCTATTGGTTCATTGCTCGCTTAAATCATACTAAGCGCTAATCTTAGGTCGAGTACTGCTGCTACTTCGCTCAGTACTCGCTATTTCTAATTAAGTCGTTGCTTGGCATTGCCACTATTTAAAGATTAAACAAGTTTATTTGGCAGCCTGAATCGCATTACCTGTAGTCATCATTGTAGGCCCTACCCCAATCGCATAGCTGCCGTAGAGTTGGTTCTAACGTGCGACCTAATTCAGTAAGTGAGTACTCTACGCGAGGAGGTACTTCGGCATACACTTTCCTATTCACTAGCCCATCACGCTCTAACTCTCTTAACTGCTGAGTAAGCATTTTTTGAGTAACGCTTTGCAAACGTCGCCGCAATTGACTGAAACGTAGTGTTTTATGACAGAGGTGCCACAAAATAACGCCTTTCCATTTACCACCGATAATCTCAAGCGATACCGCTACACCGCAAATGTATTGCTTAGGGTCGTTTGAACTTTCACTAGAGCACTGTTTTGCATTCGCGGCGTTACCTTCGACTTTAGTAATCGTATCGCACGGCTCTGTTTCTACACTTTTCAGATTTGTTGCCATTTTACCCTCTCAGCTCAATCAAGCAAAAGATACTGCTTCAATATCAGATCGCCTTTTGCAAAAGCACACAAGCAAAAAGCTAAATACAACTCCAATAGTATCTTTTAGGGTACTACCCTACTAAAAAGTGCATACTTGCGCAAAGTTTATATATCGTCACAATGGGTAGCGTAAATTTTCGACCAACGGAGACAGGTATGACATCGTTTAAGGCTTTGCTTGTAGAAAAACAGGAAGACAAATCATTCACTCGTGGCATCACAGAGCGCTCACTCGATGATTTGCCTGACGGCACGCTGCTCATCAAGGTAGAATATTCATCACTCAACTATAAAGACGCCTTGTCTGCGACAGGTAACCCTGGTGTTAGCAGAAATTTCCCCCATACCCCTGGCATCGATGCAGCGGGCACTGTGGTGTCATGTGATGACGGCCAGTTCAAAGTAGGCGATGAGGTTATCATCACAGGTTATGACCTTGGCATGAATACCTCCGGTGGCTTTGGCGAGTACATCCGTATACCCAGTGAATGGGCGGTACCTAAGCCAGATGGCCTTACGTTAAGGGAGTCTATGGTTATTGGCACTGCTGGCTTCACAGCTGGGCTATCAGTACAAGGGTTAGTTGAACACGGCATAACACCTGATAAAGGTGATATCTTGGTAACGGGTGCTACAGGTGGCGTGGGCTCTGTGGCAGTTGCACTACTAGCGAAAGCTGGCTTTTCTGTAGTGGCATGTACCGGCAAAAAGGAACATGAGTCGTTCTTGAAAACCCTCGGCGCAAATAAAGTAATAACTCGCGAAGAGCTGTTAGAAAGTAAAGAGCGCCCTATGCTGAAAGAGCAATACGCGGGCGCTGTCGATACTGTAGGCGGCGAATACTTAGCGCAGGCTATAAAGGCCACCCAGTATGGTGGTTCGGTAACTTGTTGTGGGTTGACTGCTTCTGCCAGTCTTAACGTAAGTGTATTTCCCTTTATCTTACGCGGCGTGTCTTTGCTAGGTATCGACTCAGTGCAATGCCCTATGCCGCCTAGATTGAGACTTTGGGATAAATTAGCCAGTGAATGGAAACTAGGATGTCTTGACGATCTAACTGAGGAAGTTTCACTTGATGACGTTAGCCCAAAAATAGATGCCATTTTAAAAGGAGAGTTGTCAGGTAGAACATTGGTAAAGCTTTAATCTTTTCGAGCGCACGATCACTTGTAAAAAATTCCGAAAAGGGCTGAAGCCAATGCCTTCGCCCTTTCTCGACACTAGCACTCATGGCTCTTGATAAGGGCCATGTTGCTGACATTATCTTAAAATCCTTCTAATACTAACTTACCAATTGCGCGCCCTTCTTCCAGAGTTCTATGCGCTTCTATTAGGTTGGCAGCATTAATTTTACCTAAATGCTTGCCTACCGTCGTCTTAACTTTACCTTCATCGATAAGCGAAGCAACGTGATTTAAAAGACGGCTTTGCTCTGCCATATCATCAGTTTTAAACATAGAACGGGTGAACATGAACTCCCAATGCAGCGACAAACTCTTTTGTTTTAGCTTTGCTACATCCAAACTTTCAGGATCATCAATTAATGCAAGCTTACCCTTTGGTTTCATTACTTCTACATAGGTATCAATATATTGGTGTGTCTTGTTCAAACTTGCCACATGCGTCACTTCACCAATGTTCAACGCTTTAATTTGCTCAGCCATAGGTTTACTGTGATCAACCACATAATCAGCGCCTAAATCCTTTACCCATTGTTTAGAGCTTTCTCGCGATGCAGTAGCAATAACCGTTGCCCCCGTTAGCGTTTTGAGAAGCTGGAGCATGATAGAGCCCACACCTCCTGCTGCGCCTACAACAAGTACTACTTCGTCGCTTTTTTCGTCCTGTTGCTTAAGGGCGAGATGGTCAAACAGTAATTCGTAAGCAGTAATTGTTGTAAGCGGAAGCGCTGCTGCACCACTGTCAGATAGAGACTTAGGTGCTTTACCGGCAATACGTTCGTCAACAAGTTGAAATTCAGCGTTTGAACCAGCCCGAGTTAGGTCGCCAGCGTAGTAAACCCTGTCGCCTACCGTAAATTCGGTAACATCAGCGCCAATATCAACTACCTCACCTACTGCATCCCAACCAAGTATTTTAGGTTCGCCTCCATCTGGGTTTACACGCTGTCGAATTTTGTAATCAACTGGGTTAACCGCTATCGCACTTATTTTTACAAGCAAGTCTCTACCTGAAGCACTAGGTTTATCAACTTCTAAATCCATTAATACATTAGGTTCATTTATATCGAGTGAGTGGGTATAACCAATAGCTTTCATCATTCGTTTCTCCTTTAAGTAATGTTTCCATCATACCCTTGATTAAATTTGTATAAACAGCACAATACTAGAAACATTATCAAATGGTTTTTGAAAATCATGTTACTCGATGACTTAAATGTTGTAATAAAAGTAGCCGAATTTAGAAACATTACCGCTGCTGCGACCCATTTAAATATGCGAACCGCAACGGCGAGTGCGGCGGTCAAACGTGTAGAGCAAGCACTTGGCGCCGAATTGTTTGTTCGCACAACCCGTTCGCTTAGGCTTTCTTCTGCAGGTGAACGTTTCCTTCCAACATGCGAACAAGCCATGTCGATGCTAACTACCGCTAAACAGAACTTAAAAGGTGATACCGGCGTTATTGAAGGTGAATTAAGGTTGGGGTTATCGTCGGACCTTGGGCGCAATGTTATCGCTCCTTGGCTTGATGATTTTATGGAAGAGCATGAGAAGATAAGCGTTAAGCTAAATTTAAACGACAGTAATATCGACTTTTACCGCGACCCTATCGATTTGGCTTTGCGCTACGGCTCACCTGACGACGCAAGCGTATACGGGTTTAAAATATGTGATGTACCACGCTTGCTCGTTGCCTCTCCTTCTTATATCAGCACTCATGGTGAGCCCAAAAACTTTGACGATTTACAGGCCCACAACGGGCTGTTTTATCAACTTTACGACAAAGTTTATAACGAATGGGAATTCGT
>JAXHTT010000007.1:0-56245 GCA_034190055.1 Pseudomonadota bacterium
CCTTTACTTAAAAGATAAAACAACATGTTTAAAATTCACATCCACACCTGCATTGTTTAGAAAGATGAAATGAGATGAATTCTACCACCCCTCATACGTCACTTCCACCGCAGCCGAAAGTATACGCTGGTCTGTCCCTTTAAATGCAGTCTGCACTCAATATTTTACATGCAATGTGTCTAAAGAACCTGCTCTGATATACCACCTAAAAATGTATTATTTTGTGTTATATTCGGAGCAGATATTGCACAACAACACCAACAACAGGAATACCTAGGTTACGCGCTTCTGTTACAGCAATGTGCTCGTGATCTGCGTCGATAACAAAGATTGCGTCTGGAAGACCGCCCATGTCTTTGATACCGCCAAGGCTGTTTTCAAGCTTGTCCATTTCGCGCTGAAGCATAAGTGCTTCTTTCTTAGTTAGCTTCTCAAACGTACCGTCTTGAGCTTGTTGCTCTAGATCTTTAAGACGCTTGATTGACTGACGTACTGTTTTCCAGTTAGTCAGCATACCACCTAACCAACGCTTGTTTACGTAGTACTGGTCGCACTTAAGAGCAGCGTCTTTTACTGCTTCGCCAGCGGCGCGTTTAGTACCAACGAAAAGGATTTTACCTTTCTTAGACGCAACACCTGAAAGGTAGTTAAGTGCGTTGTTGAAAAGTGGAACCGTTTTTTCAAGGTTGATGATATGAACTTTATTACGTGCGCCGAAGATGAAAGGCTTCATCTTTGGGTTCCAGTAACGAGTTTGGTGACCGAAATGCACACCTGCTTTCAGCATGTCACGCATAGAAACATTAGCCATTTTATTTTCCTCTTGGGGTTAGGCCTCCATATACCCCTTGTATCGATTCAGACCAACTTGCGTCGAACTGAACACCCCGATACGAAGTGTCGGTATATGTGTGTTTTAATAAAATAAATTTACCCTCTAAAACGGTGCTTAATGCACAGGGCAAAATGAGCTTTCCGTCAGGGCGCGCGCTTTATATCACAATACCACCACAGCCTCAAGTTTTAACGTTAAAAAGCCCGGCTTTTGAGTATTCTGGCCAACCTATACTCTGACTACTCACTGCATTGCTGCCAGCCTTAAGAATCAATAGTTAAAAACCATGAATATCAGAAGCTTACTAAGAATGACCTGAATAGTGTTATACTGCGTAAATAATTTAAATTCTTCAACAAACTAGTTTCAAACGATTTGAGAGGCGCTGTGACAGCTATTATCAAAACCCCAGAAGAAATCGAAAAAATGCGCGTAGCCGGTAAACTGGCTGCCGAAGTACTTACTATGATCGGGCCTTATGTAAAAAAAGGCGTAACCACCGATGAACTGAATACTATTTGTCACGACTATATAGTAAACGAGCAAAAGGCAGTGCCCGCTCCACTAAACTATGGTCACCCACCATTTCCGAAATCTATTTGTACGTCGGTGAACCATTGTATATGTCACGGTATTCCTTCTGACAAGAAGCTAAAAGACGGTGACATCATCAACATCGACGTAACTGTTATAAAAGACGGTTATCACGGTGACACTTCGAAGATGTTTGTTGTAGGTAAACCATCTATTCTTGCCGAGCGCCTTATTCGCGTTACTCAAGAATGCCTATATAAAGCGATTGAACAAGTAAAGCCGGGTATGCGTCTTGGCGACATTGGTCATATTTGCCAAACCCATGCTGAAGCGCATAACTATTCAATTGTACGCGAATACTGCGGTCACGGTATTGGTGCAAGTTTCCACGAAGAGCCGCAAATTGTTCACTATGGAAAGCCTGGTACAGGTGACGTTTTAGAAGCTGGGATGTGCTTTACCATCGAACCTATGGTTAACGCAGGCAAACGTTACTCAAAAGTTTTGCCAGATCAATGGACTGTTGTCACCAAAGATAGAAGTTTAAGTGCTCAGTGGGAACACACTCTTCTAGTTACCGAGACCGGTGTTGAGATTTTAACGCTGCGTGAGGAAGAAAGCCTAGAGCGTGTTATTTCTCACGGATAGTTTTCACACTGCGGCTGTTAAGCATACAGCCGCTTTGTTTGCCCTTTTTTTAATTCAAAACCGCATACTAAATATTTATTCTTTATCCTCATTCAATCAGCCCATTCAACGGGCTACACACCTATAACAAAAAACCATAAATATTCACAATTCAACCTAACTTATGCATAAATTTGCTACTGCGAACTAGTATCAATTCATGCTATTGTTCTTAGCGTTTTAATAGAAGTCTATTTCAAAGGTGCATTTTGACGCTGCAATCACTGATAAAGAATATCGACACAATTAACTCTGTTGATGAAATTCCCGCAATTAAATCGTGCGTGGAAGCCAGTTACACTTGGATAACAGAGTCTTTCGACGCTACGCCAGTTAATCAACTCGTTACCGGTCGTGCGCAGTTTGTCGACGCATTACTTTGTCACCTTTGGCAACTTTACGGTTTAGATACCGTGGACGAGCTTTCCCTTTGCGCGGTGGGCGGATACGGTCGCGGCCATTTACAACCCCACTCAGACATCGATTTACTCATTGTCAGCAAGAAGAAGCTAAAGCCTGAAGTGCAAGAAAAAATTGGCATGTTCATCACCCTTTTATGGGACATCAAGTTAGATGTTGGACAGTCGGTACGCACAATTAAAGAAACGGTTAAACTGGCAAAAGACGACATTACGATTGCGACAAATCTCGTTGAAAGCCGCCTGCTTTGTGGAAGTGAAACTACATTCGACAAACTGTGGGATGAGGTAAACGGTCGCAATTCCTGGTCGAGTAAATCTTTCTTCTCGGCTAAGTATGACGAGCAAAAAAAGCGTCACGCCAAGTTCAACGGCACCGCTTACAACCTTGAACCGAACATTAAAGAAAACCCTGGATGTTTGCGAGACATCCAATCTATCGGTTGGGTAGCGAAAAAGCACTTTAAAGAGTATGACGGGTGGAACTTGGTGGGTCACGGTTACTTCACCGAACAAGAGCACAGTGAGTTAATCGCCTGTCGTATGCACCTGTGGAAAATGCGTTGTGCGCTGCATTTGGTTGCTGGCAGAAGCGAAAACCGACTGCTTTTCGACTATCAACCCGATGTCGCCCAAATGATGGGATACGGGGAAGAAGGTAAGGCGTCTGTGGAAAAAATGATGCGTGACTTTTTCCGCACTGTGGCGCGCGTCTCTGAACTAAACCAAATGCTACTTCAGCGCTTCAAGTACGACATGCTGAATCAAAGCGTGCAAAAAAGCGTAATCATAAACGAAGATTTTGAACTGCTCGACAATATGATTTCGCCACGGCACGAAACCGTATTTTCATCACCGGAAGCAATTTTAGACTTTTTACATTTGGTGGCAAACACGCCAGAGGTAAAAGGCTTAAGTACTATTTGTATTCGACAATTGCGTAACGCTCACCGGGCCTTTGAGGCAGAATATTACGTAGAGCGCCCTCTGTGCCGCGAAAAATTTATGCGATTAATGAAGCAACCTGAATTTTTTGATTTCGGTTGGGACATTATGCACCAGTACGGTATTTTACAAGCCTACCTTCCAGAGTGGGATACCATTGTGGGTATGATGCAGTTTGACTTGTTTCATGCCTATACGGTGGACGAACACACTCACCGATTAGTGAAGCATGTAAACTACTTTTTCTCGAAAGAGAACAAAGATTTTCCGCGTTGCGGCAGAATTTGCCGAAACCTAGACAAACCTGAAATTCTTTACATTGCCGCAATTTTCCATGACATCGCGAAAGGTCGTAATGGCGACCACTCCACCCTAGGCGCGCAAGATGTGGCTAAGTTCTGTGCTCAGCACGACGTACCAAGTAAAGATGCAGAATTGATTGCATGGCTCGTAGAGAACCACCTGCTTATGTCAGTCGTTGCCCAACGCCGCGACATTTATGATCCTGATGTGATTAGTGAGTTTGCTGGTGCGGTAAGAAGCCATAATCACCTTAATTTACTTTATACACTGACCCTTGCCGATATTCGCGCCACCAACGATAACCTTTGGAATGACTGGAAAGCGTCTTTGCTTCGCGAACTGTATTTAATGACACAAAAAGCGTTAGACAATGGGCTTCAGTGTCAGGTTACACTCAACGAGCGAGTAACCACTCACAAACACCAGGCAAGACAGATTCTGCAAGAGCGCGCTATAGACCCTATTGCCATAGATGCGCTGTGGGCAAGACTCGATGATGATTACTTTGTTCGCTTTAAGCCTACGCAAATTGCATGGCATACCGATGAAATTATTAAAGCCCAGAATGAATGGCTTACGCCAGAACACGATGGTTTACTAGTGAAAGCAAACGACAACAGTGCCAAAGGCGGTACTGAAGTATTTGTATATGGCAAAGATAGAAAAGCCCTGTTTGCTCAAGTCGCATCTGTACTAGATAGCCGTAATTGTTCAATTCACGACGCCCACGTTACCGTCACTAAAGATAGCTATGTGTTTGACAGTATGCTTATTCTTGAAAATGACGGAAGTCGTATAAGCTCAGAGTCGCGCATTGCTTCGATTGAGAATGCCATTTCTGCCCAATTAGAAAAGCCGGGACGTTCTCACGAAAACAAACGAAAGTTACCGCGCCAAATGAAACAGTTAGACGTGCCAACCAAGGTTCGTTTTTTCAATATCAACGATGAAGCCACGCTAATCGAGTTAGAAGCCCTAGACGCACCGGGCATTTTAGCTAAAATTGGTCATGCATTCGTTGATACTAATATGACACTTAAGCTTGCAAAAATTGCTACCATTGGCGAGCGAGCCGAAGATATTTTTATCGTCAGCAATGAGGCTGGCATCGCATTAACCCAAGAACAACAGGTAAACCTTAAAAAGCGTATCCTGTTTAAACTCGACCAACTTGAAGATATCACAATACCATGAATGAATTGAAAGCCATTATTGAAGACGCCTTCGAAAATCGCGACAGCATTAGCCCGTCATCAGCACCTGATGAAGTAAGAGATGCGGTAGCGCAAGCTATCGACCTACTTAATAGTGGAAAAGGCCGCGTTGCAGAAAAAATTGCTGGCGAATGGGTAGTACACCAGTGGCTGAAAAAAGCGGTTCTACTTTTCTTCCGTCTTCACAACAATGATGTTATTGAAGGCGCAGAGAGCAAGTTCTACGACAAGGTCCCTCTTAAGTACACCAACTACACCGCTGAGCAATTTGCCGCTGACGGTGCGCGCATTGTTCCACCAGCTGCTGTACGCACGGGTACTTTTGTGGGCAAAAATGCAGTTGTTATGCCTTCTTACGTAAACATTGGTGCATTTGTTGATGAAGGCACTATGGTTGATACGTGGGCTACAGTTGGCTCGTGTGCGCAGATTGGTAAAAATGTTCACCTTTCTGGTGGTGTAGGAATCGGTGGCGTATTAGAGCCACTTCAAGCAAACCCAACCATTATTGAAGACAACTGTTTTATCGGTGCGCGTTCTGAAATTGTAGAAGGTGTTATCGTTGAAGAAGGCTCAGTGATTTCAATGGGCGTTTATATCGGTCAGAGCACGCGTATCTATGACCGTGAGACCGGTGAAGTTCATTACGGCCGTGTACCAGCAGGCTCTGTGGTTGTTGCGGGTAACCTGCCTAGCGCAGATGGTAAATACAGCCTATACGCGGCAATTATCGTGAAAAAAGTTGATGCAAAAACCCGCGCTAAAGTAGGTATTAACGCTCTACTTCGCGGTGTTGAATAAAAACTTATGCATCGTTAGCTAACTAACGACGTTCGCATATAAAAAAGAGGCGCCTTAGCGCCTCTTTTTATTTTTAACCCATAAAGCCATCTAGACTTAAGACAAAAGCTTGTCCTTGATAGTATTAACCCACTCCACCACATCTTTTTCTGGCTCTAGAGTTTCAATAGCATCAACTTCTAACATATTAGTAACCGCGTTACCTTGGAGTTCAGTAAGTAATTCTTGGAATTGTTTACCTGCTCCACAAAAGCTTTCGCCATAGCTACTATCACCTAGCGCAGCAACAGCGAAAGGCTTGCCCGTTAGCATAGGTGATTCGTCTTTTAAATCTGAAAACACAAACTCTAGGTTAGGCGGAACATCGCCCTGACCTGTCGTTGAGGTAATAATTAACAGTGCGTCAGCATCAGTAAAATCGGCTACTGATGGGTCGCTTTCGAGTGAGCAATCTACGCCCTGCTCAGCTAAATTTTCTTCCACCTGCTCAGCTACGTGTTGCGCGTTACCGTATACCGTACCCGCAATAATTTTCAATGTTGCCATTTTTACCTCTTAAAACTATGATCGTCGCCCATGTCGACAGGCGGAAAGTATTTCTATCTTATCAAGCTAAACGGTTTTAACCTGTTTACGAATTGTTGCATTTCATTGTGCATCTCACCATTAATCGTTATCCATTTACCGCTAACAGGATGAGAAAAACCCATATGAGTACAACTTAAGGCCAAATTATTAAAATTAAAGTGCTGTTTAGCGAATTTGTTTTGCTTCCCATCGCCGTGAGTTGTATCGCCGATAATGGGGTGACGAATGTGTACCATGTGTCTTCGAAGCTGGTGCTTACGCCCAGTACTGGGAGAAAGTTTTACTAGCGAATATCTAGCACTTTGGTACCTGCCTACAGGCTCGGGCACTTCAAACTTTGCGAGTGACTCATACATGGTAGACGCTGGCTGAGGTGCTTGCTGTGGCCTTTTGTGTTTGTCTGCAATTTTGTCATAACGATACTTAAGGGCATAATCAATAAAGCCGGTGTGGTTAACGAAGCCTCTAACCAGAGCGTGATATACCTTAACCACCTGCTTATCCATTAGTTGTTGACCTAGCTTTGCCGCAATTTCTGAGCTAAAACTAAACACCAACACGCCTGATGTAGGCCTATCTAAGCGGTGAGCTGGAAACACGTGCTTGCCAATTTGGTCTCTCAGTGTCTGCACCGCAAATACGGTTTCATGCTTATCTATAGGGCTCCTGTGCACTAGAAGGCCCGGAGGCTTATTTATCGCAATGATATGCTCATCTTGGTATAAAACAGGCAAATGTAGAGGGCTCGCGCTGTCTTGTTCTTCAACATTGGCTTTTTCACTAATCTGCATTTCTAGACGTTCTATTGCATCATCTGACAGGCCCTTTTGTGGGATACCTGAAGCTTGACCCAGCTTACTCATCCAATGTCTCCACTGGCAATATCGTCAATATATTGTAGCGCAGACAGGGTACGTTGATTCGCGGGTGATAAATATACTTCTGCTGCGGGTGTAATTTGCATCGCCGGTATAGGGTGCGATTGGCTCAATAAAATGCGCATTTTGGGTATAAAAATAAAAGCTAGCCAAGCTTCAAAAGAAAAACAGTCTGCTGCGAAAGGTACTTCACTTCCTATAGCATTTTTAAGCGCTTGGTCATTGGGCACATCATTTGGCCAAACACCATCTTGTTGCATTACAGCTTCTAATTTTTCAAGTGCTTTGATAAAAGCTAAATGACGGCTACTATTCGCTTGATTCACAACTTCTCCGCTCCCCGAATATGCTTCAATTTTTAGCGCGCAGTATATCAGGGGCTTAAAGACAACATAAGTCAGCGTGTCGTATCGTTGAAATTCTTCTGCTGTGATACCATTAATGAGTTTTGCTGATGGCATCTAGCAAATATAAGCACGCCCTTAGGGCGGTTGATCTTTGCTGAACATCGAAGGTCGACAGGCCTAGCGACATTTAATAAAGCAGTATTTTGGAACGAGTTATGAGCGCTAACAGTATCAATTCTATCAGTGAGTTTTTGTTACACGCAGGCACTGAATATCATGTTTTTGATTTAGGTCGACGTATTGAACCCACAGATAATCAAACGTTTCTAGAAATAGAAAATGGCAGTGCTTACGCGCCCTACCCTCGTCAGCAACATGCGTGGTTCGGTATTGTTTTTTGGAACAAAAATGCATCTTCTCAACACTATATTTGGTTTATAAAGCTGCCTCTTGATGAGCAAGGCTTGGTTGTTGCCGCTGCTAGAAATCATTTTCTAGAAATTATTGTGGATGCATTAGGGAAGTCGATTGCAGAAGATACCGAAAATGCACAGCAATTGCCCGACAACCCTTATTCCTTCGTTCCGAACCAATCGCAACTTGCTCAGTTTAATGCGCTAGTGAAAAGCACGTTAAACCATCCCTTGAGCAAAGAAGCGCAGAAAGTTGAAGCTTACATTCAAGCCCCGCAGCTTGTGGATTGGCAACAAATATCTATGCAAAGCGTGGCAGATTTTATACATGGTTTCAGCATGCACGCAAAGCGAGATGTGTTAGAAGAGGCAATTAAAGCTAATGTAGCAATTTACTCAGATGTGTTTGTTAATACGCTTATGGAGACAAGCGAGAGCGTTTGTTTGTCAGATAACTTGTTGGCTATGTATTTGAGTAAAATTGATGATGGCGACGACATCAATCTAGCGGCTTTAAGAGGCACGTCTGAAGGAAACTTCAACCCAACCATAAATAGTAAGCTACTAGACTTATTGAAAAATGAAAAAACGCAACGTCTCGATATTTTAAGTGTTATAGCAGCACGGCATTTCGAGCAAATGGAACCGCTCCTACTTAGTACCTTTTTGGAACAAGCTGCAAAAGTTGACGAAAAAGAAGATCACCAGGGTGCCTTATTTGCTGGTTTCTTTTCTGATTTAGTTCAAATTCCGAAATTACGCAGACAAGTACTTACGCTCCTACACTCAGACGCCAACTCGGATATTCTAAGCAAAGCATTTGAGCGATTGTTTGCGCAGGCGAGAAAATAGATGACGTTACTTGAATTGGTCATATGGTTAACAATTGGTTTTACTGGCTATCAATTTTGGCGTATTCGGGCTATTTCAGAACGCACAAACGCTTATCTAAACCAATACTGCGATAAACATGGGTTACAGTTGTTGAGTGTAGCAAGAGCTAAAACTCGGTTCTCATTTAAATTTGGTAAACCGGACTGGCACAGCTTATTTTACTTTGAGTTTTCAAGTAATGGTGAAGACAGGTATACGGGCGAAGTCGAATTGATAGGCGTGAGAGTTATGCGAACCGAAGTACCTCCGCATAGGGTGTAGGTGCTTATGCTCAGGGCTTTAATAACTCTTCAGTACTAAAAAATAATTTTCATAAAACTGGGAAATAGGTTTCCCAAAACCGCCAAAAAAAAGGGGAACCTGACGGCTCCCCTTTTTCCTGGAATTTTGAGTATCCTTCTCCGCGATCCTTTGCGACTAAAATCTTCCCGATTAAAATCCGTATACGCCCCTTTCCATCTACTCTCGCGACATCCTGTGCGAGCTACACTTCCATGCGTAGGTCCCTTTCCTTTTTTCCTTTGTTACTGCACATCCTACATGCAGTGTTCCTCATCCTGAGGCTGTCCTCGTCAGACTCCGCTGACCTTCCCTTCCTTCCTCCTTTGTTTGCTGCACATCCTGCTACAGCTTTGCTATTCCTTTAGCATGTCCTTTTTTCATCCTTGGTTTGCTCGTCCATGCAAACTGTAAATTCCTTAAAGGCCGCCTTGCCCTTGGCTCCATGCCACTAGCTCCCTGCTAGCTTTGTCCTTATCCATGCTACGTCCTGCCTGTGACGTTCCTATCACACGTGCCATCCATGAAATCCGTTTATTCCCTTCAATCCTTTGTCACTTCCCTGTTTTGCAATTCCCTACTGCGTCCCTTCCCTTTACTCACAGCCTTGTGAGAATCTCTTCCTTGAGTTGTCCTGATTCATTCCATTAATGAATTTTTGACTCGCTCCGTGACTCGTCGTGTTTCCTTGTGACATGTTCATAGTATCCCTTCCAATTATTACCGCCATATTGAATTACAGAGATTTAAGAAAAGTTTTTGTACGACTTTTGGCTAACGAAAAAAAACCTTTTAAAAACAAGGGCCATATACTTTAGTATGAATAATTCTTTCAGAATTTAGGTAAGATCACTCACAGCATTTGTAGGACATGTCTTACAAACGCTGTGGTAAATTTGGCGTAAAGATTGGAACTGATTTTGGCGGTATTCTGATAGGGGCATTGCTTTGAATAAAAAAGCATCACTTCTGTCTGAACATGACTTCCCCCTGAACATGGGAAAGGCTTAGTTGTCCAACAACTTGGTAGTTATCGTCGTTAAAAAACGTACGATGTTTATCTACGGTCACAAAGACCGAAACGCCCTCACTTTTGTCGTCTTCTTCGACAACGCTGTCGATGGCGCCTAGCAATATATGCCCAAGACCGTGATGTTGATAATCAGGATGCACCGCAATAAAACTCAACATATGAAAATTATCTGCAGGCACTAGCGCTCTTACTTTCTCTTCTTTTTCCAGCATTTGTTTGGTGCCGAATAAACCTGCGGTTAGCAGCATTCTCAATCGCCAGTGCCAGTAACGCCCTGCACCAAATGCCACATCTGGTGCGGTAAGGCATGCCACTGCAATCAATCTATCTTCGTCAAATAAACCAATCATGGGCTGCTCTGCTACCCAAAATGCGTTAAGTTCCTCGCGAATGGCTGAACGAAGGCGACTTTCATAACCTTCCTTTTCCGCCTGAAAGATATCGATAAATAAGGGGTCGTCCACATACGCATTGTAAAGTATAGATGCTGCGACTTTGAGATCGTCGACTGAAAGGTAAATCGCTTTGACTGTGTCTTGCAAGGGGGCTAACGCGTTGTTATGGGCTTCGGTGTTCATAGGGGGTCCTTGTAAGCAAAGCTGTTTAGATACTTATACCTAGTACGGTAAAATAAGAAAAAGTGGGCAGTAAAGCACTCGCTTTACTTTCACTTCCCCACTCAAACTGTTTAAACTTTAGCCTACTCGAAAACCCCTTTCATGTTAACTTTTAATTAACATTTAACTGTTCGACGATTTTTATTCAGCATACATCCGCCAAATCACACGTCAAATTAGTGCATTAGGCTGTATGCGCTATCGCCCCAACCTACTAAGCGGCTATTTCTAAAAACAAGGGGCGTACACTCATCTTTCGTCGTTATACCATCGCCCATTGTTTTTTGCGTGCGGTAATATAGCACGCGATATGTACCGTCTTGCTTTTCAAACAGTTCGTTAAAGTCTGCAACACCCATTTTTCTCAAAACACTCTCATAACTCGTGCCAGTCTCAAGATTAGCGATATGTTTGCGATTATTAAACTCTCTATCTTCCCAATCAGCGCCATAGTGGCTATCTGACCCGCCACCTACAGATACGACACAGCCAGAAAGCAAAACAGAAGATGCTAAAGCGACAGAAAGAAGAACCGTTTTCATGTAAATTCCTTAAAATATTGTGTGTTGATTTTTATTTTTTAAATTAAGCGCCTGAAGGCCTTACAGCTGCAAACCTCAGAGGTGCAAATGATCTCAATACTTTTAACCATGCAGAGTATTGCGCCTACTATGTGAATCGACACTGAATGCAGACTGCGCTTTGTAAGTTTTATCCAATTAAGGTGTGAACGAACGTGATTCAAAACTAAGTAAACAAGAATAGTACCAAAAGCATATCCTTTTGATCTATATAGACTTTATTTGACACCCGCATTTTGCACATTTAAAAAAATAGCGAAATCAGCAACTTATTAGTGAAATTGACTACGTGTACAAGCTACACTGGCTATATTCACGATTTAAAGTTTTTTACTCTCATGTCAAATTCGAACTTACAGCAACTTCACGTTTTATGTCTTCAAATGTATCAGGAAGGCAAAACGCCAACGGTAGGCATTTTAAGGTCTAAAGCCCCATTTAAGGTGTCAGTAACAGAAGCTATTGAAGCTATTAAGCGTTTTAATGCACATAAGCCTCAGCTTGACGCCACCGGCAAAGAAGCCCAGTCCGCACAGAGTACTTCATTAAATACGCACCGACCAGAAAGCCTTCAAACCCGTGTGGAAACATTAGAAAAGGAAGTCGCTGAATTAAAACAGGCACTACTTAAAATGATGAATGCTCAGTGAACACTAATGGTAGCAAAAAAGTAGTGACTGTTTTTACGTAGGCAATGCAAAAGTGCTAGTTTCAAGCGCGAGGAGTGAGTTGCTCTAGAAATACGGCTAGCGATGGGGCAAGTATTTTAGCAGGCTCTCTTCCTACCTGTTCTAATGCAACTTCACCGCTTTCATTGACAATCGTTAATATAAAATCTTCTTCGTCTGTTAATCCAAAAAACAACGTAGGTGCTTGCTTTAGCCTTTGCTTCATTAACAAATGGCCGATTAAATTTTGTTGAAGCCTTTCAAAGTCTTCGCTGTTGAACACTTGAAGTAATTCACAGTTACCTTGAGGTGCCATTGCTTTTAAATTGTCACTGTAATAACGAGTGAAAAAAAGACAAAAATCTGTATTGAGCTTTAGCGACAGTGCTTCTTCAACATTATCGAAAGAGTGTGAAGGAGATTGCAGCACGGGAGCCCAACTGACGAGCTCGCCGTCACTCGCACTAGTTTTATAGCAAGGCGATGGCCACTCGCTGTCAAATGCGATTTTTAACCCTTCCCCCTCAGCTTGTTCGACATAAGATGATACAAATTTATCTAATTGTGCAGGAATTGTTAGAGCCATTTTGACGTTACCCTCGTATTTTTGGGGTACACTATACAACTAAACAGTTAAGTCAACACTGGGGTTGCTAAGGCTGTGCTGCGAGTTAATTGCGTACCCTCATGAAATTACGCTGTCGCAGAACGCCGGTTAGTACTTCGAGTAGATAGATTAAAGGTTCTTATGTCGACTGACAATTCGCCTCAAAAAATTATTATCTCCGCACCTGATGACCTGTCGCTGGGCAAACAGGTTGATTATGAATTTGAATACAATCCAAGCTTATTGCAAGGGGTACCTCGCAGTTTAAGCCGAGATACTTTATCTCTGTCGGGTTTTGAATTACCGTTTGACGGAATAGACACTTGGACGGGATATGAACTTTCTTGGCTTAATGCAAAAGGAAAGCCTAATGTGGCAATTTTGGAATGCAATGTTCCTATTTCTTCCCCAAATCTCATCGAATCAAAATCGTTCAAGCTTTACCTGAACAGCTTCAATCAATCAAAGTTTGCGTCACCGGAAGACGTACAAAAAGTGCTTAAAGATGACTTATCCAAATGTGCAGGGGAGCAGGTTCAGGTAAAGCTCATTCTTCCACAACAATTTGCTTCATTGCAGTTCAAAGAGTTCGAGGGAATTTTATTAGATAACCTTGATGTGGAAATCGAGCAATACTCTCCTAACACACAATATTTAGCAGTTACTGAGAACAATGTCGGTACTAAAGAGACCTTGGTTTCTCATTTACTTAAATCTAATTGTTTAATCACAAGTCAGCCAGATTGGGCTAGTATTCAGATTAGGTATGAAGGAAAAGCCATTGATCACAAAGGGCTTTTAAAATATCTGATTAGCTTTAGGCAGCACAATGAATTTCATGAGCAATGCGTTGAGCGTATTTACAGCGATATTATGCAGCATTGTAAGCCCGCTAAATTAACAGTTTGTGCTCGTTACACCCGACGCGGAGGGTTAGACATCAACCCTTTCCGTTCGAATTTCGAAACACCTTATGCTAACCATCGTCAAGCGCGTCAGTAATACAGCGATGAAGCACACAAATAAAAGCTAACTAAATCGCGACAGTAATTGCGACTTAGAACAAAGACGAGATTATGGAAGCAAAACAACTACAAGCCCTTAAACAAAATAACGCGCTTCTTTGTCAATTTATCGTGAAGCTCTCAGCATTTTATGAGGGCTTTTCCGATAAAATAGATACAGAACTTAAAGTGCTGCGCGGTCACCTTTCAGGCACGCCTAATTTTAGCCTTGCCGCTATAAGCATTGAGAAGCTCAATAAATCTCTTCAGCATCAAGAAATCACCTTAAGAAAATACAGTGTTGACACCGTTTCAACGCTAGAAGATGCAATGAAACAGCTGCAAAAAATTGTCTTCGAAGACAACGAGTTAAAGGGCCTTACTACACAAGAGTTAATTAAACTAAACCAGCCTGTAGGCGACATTTTCAGTATTTATAAGCTATACGCCAAAGCCATTGCGCTTCACCGCATTGCGCTCAATAAAGAAATGGTGAGACTTGAACCTTCTAATGAGATTGGAAGCTCCGCAGAGGTACAGCAAAACGTCCCTTCTCGTTCGGTACAAGACGACAACCCTCATTACCGTTCAATTCTCGTTGAACTCAATCATCTCATCGCTTCTTATGCACAAAAGAAACAGAACGACCAGCAGCTAAACGATATCAAGCAACGTCTTGATAAGGGCATGAGTGAAGACCAGTTGCTTAAAAGCTGCGTAGTTATTTTGCGAATGATTGTGCAAGATGCAATGTCTGAAGCAAGCCTGACTGGCAAAGTCATACAGAGCCTTCATCGTTCACTTGGTGAAGTCAGTAACGACGTTAATATAGCCATAGAAGATAGCCAAGCGCAGTTCGAACAGCGCAAAGCTGGTACAGAACAGATTAAACGGCACATTAGTTATATTGAAGAAACTGTTTCAGAGAGTGAGTCATTAGAATCACTGAAAGAGCAAACCCAGCTTCGCGTAGAAAAACTTGTAGCAACGTTAAGCGAACAGCAAAACAACGACGAGCAGGGGCAAGAAGCGCTTTTGGCACTGCTATCGTCCATGCAATCGCGCATTGATACATTGCAACAGCAAACCAGCGTTTATAAAAAGAAGCTGGCTGAACAAGCGATGCAAAGTCGTACCGACCCGCTCACTCGTTTACCAAATAGACAAGCTTATAACGAGAAACTGGATGCCGCTTTCGCTAACTATAAGGAAGTTGGGACAACACTCGCCGTCGCCGTAGTAGATATCGATCATTTCAAATCGATCAACGATCGATTCGGTCATGCCGCCGGTGACAAAACCCTTCAAGTGGTAAGTAAGTTTTTGAAACAGAACCTTTCTGAAAAAGACTTTGTCGCACGGTGGGGAGGCGAAGAGTTCGTGATGCTACTGCCTGAATCGCAGATGAAAGACATTGACGAAAAGCTAAATGAAATTAAAACTAAGCTTGCTGCTATGCCGTTTAAATTTAAGCAAGAAAAAGTAAAGATCACCGCATCATTTGGTGCCACCAGCTTTAGCAAAGAAGACACCCCCGAAACAGTTTTCGAACGCGCTGATGAATACCTCTATAAAGCAAAGCGAAACGGCCGAAATCTTGTTGTAACTGACTTAAGCACTGACTTATAGGATGTAAATTATGAAGAAAGTGCAGCTTAACCCCGTTGGCTGGATGAGCCAGCTATCACAAGTAGAAGTCTCTCGTCTACAGGACGCAACGAATAGCGAACTTTTTGCCATGTTCAGAAACTGCAGCCTTGCAGTGTTAAACAGCGGTGTGGACGAGGATAACTTTGAGGCGCTTTTTGCTCCTTATGAGAATTTCGAAATAAAGCTGATTCGCCGTGAGCGAGGCGTAAAAATTGAACTTGTTAATCCGCCGGACGTTGCATTTGTAGACGAAACGCTGGTGCGCGGCGTTCATGAGCATTTATTTGCTGTACTGCGTGATTTGCTTTACATGGGCAACAAGTATGCTTTTCTTCATCAAACCGCACCCGCTGAGGGGAACGAAATCACCGATATGGTGTTCGATATGCTTCGTCACGCTAAAGCCCTCGAAGGTAACGATAGCGTAAATACGATAGTGTGCTGGGGCGGTCACTCAATTAATCAGGTTGAGTATAAGTACACCAAAGAGGTGGGCTACCAGTTAGGCCTGCGCGATATGAATATTTGTACTGGATGTGGACCCGGCGCTATGAAGGGCCCTATGAAAGGGGCGACGATAGGTCATGCCAAGCAACGTCACAAATCAGGGCGCTATATTGGTATTTCTGAACCCAGTATTATTGCCGCCGAGCCGCCTAATGCGATTGTAAACGAACTTATTATCATGCCAGATATCGAAAAGCGTCTAGAAGCATTCGTAAGACTCGGGCACGGTATTATTGTATTTCCAGGCGGCGTAGGTACGGCTGAAGAGCTGCTTTATTTACTTGGCATATTATTGAATGAGCGCAATTCGCAACAACCATTTCCTGTGATATTAACTGGTCCTGCAGGCAGCGAAGAGTATTTTGAAGCCATCGACACCTTTGTAGGAGCCACTTTGGGCGCAGAGGCCCAGTCAAAATATCAAATTATCGTGAATGATCCTGAAGAAGTAGCCCGCACTATGAGCAAACACCTTGAAAAAGTAAGAAAGTTCAGAGGGGCGATGGGTGACGCTTTCAGCTTTAACTGGTCACTTAAAATTGAACAAGACTTCCAACAACCCTTCATACCCACTCACGAAAGCATGGCAGCACTACAGCTTCATTTAGATCAAAGTAAAAGCGATCTTGCTGCAAATTTGCGTAAAGCATTTTCAGGCATTGTTGCCGGGAATGTAAAGGCCGAAGGCATTGCACAAATTAAAGAACACGGTCCCTTCGAGCTTACCGGCGATAGCAATCTTATGGAAAAAGTCGATACTTTATTAGAGTCATTTGTAAAACAACACAGGATGAAGCTTCCCGGCAGTGCCTACGAACCTTGTTATGTCGTGAAAAGTGACTAAGCAAGCAAAATTATAAGGAGATGCATTTGCTTACGTTTACTACTTATGTTTACTAGGGATTTTGAGGTACACTTGCTTGGAGTGGTATTAAACGAAAGAATGTTGCGGTCGATCAGTATACCTTTTCAAAGGCTCATGCTTTGAGACGCTAATAACCCTCACTAACATTTGAGTACAGAAAACGAGAAGTAACGGTCATGAATACCAAGGTTATTCGTCTAATTTTAGCTGGCATCGCGTTATACGCGGTGTTTGTTTTTATGGTTATCGCCTTTTACCCAGATAAACCTGAAAATATGGATTGGAAAGACCGTGAAGAATACAACCGGGTTCAAATTACTAAATTAAAACTAGGCAGTACACGAGAAGAGGTACTTGCTTTACTAGGCTCGCCTGATATCACAGAAGCGAAACGACAAGGTGCTACAGCGATTCAGGTAATGTTTTTTAGAACCCAGCATGTACGTGCAGACGGATTGACTACACAAGATGAGTGTACGCCTTTACTGTTTGAAAACGATAAGCTCATAGCATGGGGCGAAGGGGCTTACTCCAGCTACCAAAAAAGTTAGAAGGATGGGGAGTGACCGACATCATTTCCATGCTTAAGCGCCTTATTCATATAGGCGAAGCTGATTTATCAGTCGAGCAGCGTATTAACCATTGGTTAAAAAACGCAAAACGGATATTGACGTTAGTTAATGCAAACCCAGCGCTCGCCGCAGCTACGCTTCACCTCGATAACGAGTTACCTAAAGACACGCAACAGCTTCTGCTGCTGGCTCTGTTTGGTAAGCTATGTCGGTTCAATGACCACTATCTGCAGCACGTTCTCGCATCTTTGCTCGCCACCTTTTGGATATCTAACGGTAAAACACCGCGAGATAAAGTTGCTGAAGTTTTTCGCTTTTTACGTAAACATAACCTGGCTATTTGGCAAGACACGGTAAAGTTACAAAAAGCGTTACAGACTGAAAAGTACGTTAATTACATATCGGACAGCCGACTGAACTTAGCGCAGAGGCTTTGTATTCTCTCAGGTGTGTTTGCCACAAGAACAAAAAAGGTGGGTTACCAAATTGTGTTTACCCACATAGCCAATCGTCTACCAGCCCAACACCGACATCATATTGCACCGCTAATCCCCCTATTTGAGGGCTTACTTCCTGGGGCAAAGGTGTATGCCAATGGCGTACCTGGGGCGTTAGTAGATATCCAGCAAAATCATGGTTATGTGTTCACGCTCAGCAAGGACAACGAAGATGGCAAATGGCTTCCTTTATCAGCTATTCGTGCTCCGGTGGCTTTATCATTGCCTTTTGAACACTTTGTAGCGCTGTATACAGACACTGCCAATGCCAGAGTGAATCAAGGCGGCACTCCATTTTTGCCTTCAACTTTTGCCATCCAACATCCTCCGAAGGGACTGATTAACATTATCGATGAATTGCAAAAGCAAGATGTAGAGATTGAACAGCTGTGTGAAAAAATTGAAAAAGTCCCCACTTTTAATCACTTTTTGATGCACACAGCGAGTCAAGACAACAGGCTACAACTGCCAGTAAAAAGTATCAAACAGGCAGTATTAACCTACGGTATAGAACGGGTAGGCGACATGCTTATTCAGTTCGCTCTTTTAGAGCGGCTAACGCAAAATCAATTTCCACTTATGGGAATCTGTAAGCAAATAACCTTGCTAGCGTGTTCACTCTCCAGCCACTTCGCCCAAATTGTAGACTCGAAGTTTACACCACAGTCGGCAGCGTTAACGATGACCTTTGTCTGCACGCCGCTATTTACTCTTCCGGGTTTCAAAGTATCTAAATCCTTGCCTGTAGACCTTAGCAAAGCCGTATCTATCAACAATGCATTTAAAGTGAAGTCGGAAACGCCGTGGCTAGCGATAGCCTCCGAGCTTGCTGGGAGTTGGCATCAGAGCTCGACCTGGCGTGCCGTAATACATCAGTGTGGAAAAGCGAGTACCGAGGTTCCAAAATCGATTCAAAAAGAACAGGCGATCTTAGTATTAAGCTTTGCTATCGCGAAAGCCTGTCTATTTCATCAAGGTATCTATTCGTTACTTCATGATATCAATGTAAAAACGCTCTTGAGCATTCTAAATGTGCAACCCAGTGATGTGCACAGTGCACTTGAGTCCAATGGGCAACTACTCTTTTGCCCTATTTCTCTGTAGTTGCGCATACAAACTTTTAACCGCACTCACACCAATGAAAATACTTTACTAGGACCCACCCTATTTTGCCCCACCTTCTAGCAAACCCGTGATGGTGTACCTATGCGACTTATTAACTAATGCCTGTTGCATGCCACAACACTATTTAATGGCTGGATCAGTGCGTAATGACAGATTTATTGCCCTATCACCTTAATTAATCTTTACGAATGGCTATAACTTGCGCCGGCTATCGTATAAAATACGGCAACTTTTGCGGTGCTTTATCCTTTTTCCCTACATTTTCAATTATAATAAGTAAGCAAGCAGAACTTGGCACCTCACGCGCCAAACCAAAAATTGAATAAACCTAACGATTTTGATAACAGAATTACCAGAGGATCCCTCCACATGACTCAGCAACGTATTACAGTCATTCGCGGTGACGGCATTGGCCCGGACATTATCGATGCGACCACAAAAATTCTAGATAAGGTTGGCTGTGACTTTGCCTATGACTATGCCGATGCGGGCTTAGTTGCACTGGAAGAACATGGCGAGCTTCTACCTCAAGAAACGCTAGACCTTATCGCAAAAAATAAAGTTGCGCTTAAAGGCCCTTTGACTACGCCAGTTGGCGAAGGCTTCACGTCTATTAACGTTAGTCTTCGCAAACAGTTCAAGCTGTACGCAAACCTTCGCCCGGTAATGTCTTTTAAAGGCACAAAAGCGCGCTATGAAGATATCGATATTATCACTGTGCGTGAAAATACTCAGGGTATGTACTCAGGTCTAGGTCAAGTTGTTTCAGAAGACGGCAACGAAGCTGAAGCTATGAGTAAAATCACCCGTGATGGCGCTGAAAAAATCGTAACTTTTGCCTATGAGTTAGCTCGTCGCGAAGGACGCAAGAAGGTGACAGCGGTTCATAAAGCGAACATTCTTAAGTCAACGTCAGGTCTATTCCTAAAAGTTGCCCGTGAAGTTGGCGAACGCTATCCTGATATCGAATCTGCTGAGATGATTGTTGATAACTGCTGTATGCAACTTGTAATGAATCCTCATCAGTTTGACGTTATCGTAACAACTAACCTTTTCGGTGACATTCTATCTGACCTATGTGCTGGTCTTGTAGGTGGTCTTGGTATGGCACCTGGTGCAAACATCGGTGAAGATTGTGCAATTTTTGAAGCTGTTCACGGCAGCGCACCGGATATTGCGGGTAAGAATCTTGCCAACCCAACTTCAGTAGTTCTTGCTGCAGCGCAAATGCTTGAATACCTAAACATGGGCGATAAAGCTGAGAAAATCCGCGCAGCATTGAAAGACGTCATTGAATCTGGTGACCGTACCACTCGCGACTTAGGTGGTGAAGCCGGTACAACAGAATTTACCCAAGCGCTTCTTGATCGTCTATAAGCATTTTTTGCTTTAGCAATTTAAGTATTTCAAAACGGGCTTTCTAGCCCGTTTTTTTTAGGCATTATTCTCCACTCTACGAATAAAAACTGTACTAAAACTGGACTACCGCTTTTTCAGCCCGCCTTTATCATCTTGTGTGTACACACAGAAGTGCCTTGCGCTTTACTATTAGTTGCTACATCGAATTGGTTCTAACCTTTATGGCCTGGCTAGTTTCGATAGTGTTGAGACTAGAAAAAGTGAGTGCACTTTGGGTACATAATTTTAAACCCATTTAGCTAAAACGTAATACCCGAAAAATGGATAGCGTATTTAGCAACACATACAAGGAAAAATGATGAAAAAGTTAATTTCTGGCTTACTAGTTCTATCAGCGCTAGCTATTCAAGCTCCTATGGTTCATGCTGAAGTAGAAAGTGGTAAGCATGCACAGAATAAAGCAACAAACCTACAACAACGCATCGACTTAAACTCAGCGACTGTCGAGCAATTAATTTCGCTGCCAGGGGTTGGTCAGTCAAAAGCAAAAGCGATTATTAAGTACCGTGAGGAAGTGGGCCCGTTTCTCGAGGTCGCGCAACTGACCCAAGTAAAGGGCATTGGCGAAAAAATGTTAAGCAAGATAGAAAGTCATGTGCGTGTTAAATAAATAACACAACCTTTGCTTAACGGCTCTAAACGTTTACTTGATGGTTAGCCCAGTTGCATGGAAAGTGAGTGTTTCAAAAACAGAAAATGCGCCAATGTTGGCGCATTTTTTTACCGCATAAAGTTGTAGCTTACAAGTACTTCGTTATTTCACTACAGACGCTAAGTACTCTTTAAACTCATCGCCTAAAGAAGGGTGACGTAAAGCATATTCCACATTAGCCTTCATGTAGCCTAACTTACTTCCGCAATCGTGGCTCTTACCTTTCATGTAGTAAGCATCTACTTGTTCAAGCTTCATCAGTGCATCGATAGCGTCAGTAAGTTGAACTTCACCACCTGCACCTGGAGGTGTGAACTCTAGCAGGTCCCAAATCTTTTCTGAAAGCACATATCTACCCACTACAGCTAGATCAGAAGGTGCTTCATCTTGCGGTGGTTTTTCTACCATTGCGTGAATCTTAGCAGAGTCACCCGGGGTAATAGCTGCTCCGTCAAGATCAGCAATACCGAACTTAGAAATATCTTCTTCTGGTACCTGCTCAACCATAACTTGACTTACACGGCTAGTATTGAATTTAGCCACCATGTCAGCAAGGTTATCTTTTTTCGGATTACTCGCTGCATCATCAATGATCACGTCAGGAAGTACTACAGCAAATGGAGCATCGCCAATCAACGGACGTGCACACAAGACAGCGTGACCTAGTCCGTTAGCAACGCCTTGACGAATGTGCATGATGGTTACGTCTTTCGGACAAATTGACTGTACTTCTTCTAACAGTTGGCGTTTTACACGCTTTTCAAGGGTTGCTTCAAGTTCAAATGAAGTATCAAAGTGGTTCTCAATGCTGTTCTTACTAGCGTGAGTAACTAGAATAATTTCCTTTACACCAGCAGCAACGCATTCACTAACAACGTATTGAATGAGTGGCTTATCAACCACAGGTAACATCTCTTTAGGGATGGCTTTCGTTGCCGGAAGCATTCTTGTCCCAAGACCTGCTACAGGAATTACCGCTTTTTTAACCTGACTCATAAGTTAATATCCTTTTTTAAAATCCTAGTTACTTGCTCAAGTCGGCGTCTTGCCGTCTGTTACTTCTTAAGCTTATCTATATTCACTATTATACAAAAGAGTAATGCAATCGATGTTCCAATTACCCTTTTAGAGCATTTATGTGTTGAAATTGGGCATTAGGGCTATTCTTCAAGCATTAATGCACTAAACTTGGGATAAATGATATCTAATGCACTAATTTAGTGAAAGCAAACTAAGCATATTTTTCGCCTTGCACACATGTCGTTTAGCTAATTGTAGTTAATCAGCGACGCTATTCAGGCCCTTTATTCACTTGAATAGGACCACTGCGATGCTTAAGTCCATCTTTTAGACCGCGCCGCATGTACTGCCCTCTTGCTTTTCCCTGCCCAAAACAAAATCGATTGACAATATACCTTACGGGTATTGCACAAACATGACGAAGCTTCCAATAAAGCGGAACGTAGCTACGTCGCGCAAGAATAAGCACATTGCGAAACTGATAGTAGAGTCTAATGGGAGCGCCTTGTTTGAACATAATGCCACATACTTTCACTCTATCGTCGCCTTGCCGATGAGGCATACAAGCACTTAACGACTGATAAATGGCCATCCCTTTTGATCGGGCTCGCCAGCACCACTCATGGTCGACACCATCAATGAAAAGTGCCTCTTCTTTTCCGCCCACTCTCTCAAAAGCGCGACGAGAGATAAGCATGCCCGAGGCAATAATTTGTTTCACTTCTTTCAAGCTATCGCAGATTTTTTTACCTTTTTGAAGCACACCCTGATCAACACAATCAGAAAATTGACAGTAAATAGAGGGACCAATAGCGGCGATGGGGGTTTCTTTTTCCAAAGTAGCAAACTGGCGCAGTAATTCCGAGGCAATGCTAGGCGTAAACTGACTATCCTGATCGAGCAGGAAGGCATACTCGACGCCTTTATCAAAGAGCTTTGTTAAGCCTATATTTTGAGCTTTCGCAATACCCACATTAGTTTCACAGTGAATGTAAGTGCAGCTAGATATATTCAGACGCTCATCAGCATTGGCAGAATTATCAACTAATACTAAATCCCATTCAGGCGCCGAAAAAGCACTAATCACATTAGCAAGGTGCCCAAAATCGGGGTTATAAAGTATTACAACAATCCCTGTTTTCAATGCTTACCAAACCTCTCTAACAAATGCCTGTCGAGTTTGTATGCTAGTTTAACTACTTTCCCAGGCATTAAGCGCAACGACAAGACACCGCAAGCATAAAAAAAGTTATAGGGTGAAAACTGTTTTAATTTGGTGATCGCATAGATGCGTGCTTTAAATTCATTAAGAGACTTGCTTAAACCACGACGTTTATAGAAGTTATTCACTCTTCTAAACTTCAATAATCGGTCCTTCAGGTTTCTAAAGATGTAACCTTGTGAGGCTAACGAAATCCAGAAAAAATAATCTTGCGTGTTGAGCAAGTCGCCATTATACCTGTGTCCATCATGAAACACGCTATACCGAATCACCACTGTAGGATGATTAAGTGAGCAACGCCTGGGTAGTATTCGGGTTATTTGTTTGTGCGAAGCAGGCATTACCCGTGCTCCGACTTTTTTCCCGCTTTCGTTAATTTCAGTAAGCGCAGAACCGAGCACGGAAATATTGCTATGCCTATTTAGGTAAGTAATCTGGCGTAACAAGCGATGCGCTTCGGAAATATCGTCTGCATCCATTCTCACAAAATAAGAGGGGTTAAACTGCAAACCATAATCGATGGCAGAATTCATGCTGCTTGCAAGACCAATATTATGGCTATTTTGCGCTAGAACGATTCTATCGTCCTTCTCGGCTGCGCTTTGAAGGACTTGAGTTATTGGCTTAGGTACCGACCCATCAATAACAATGATGAAAAGAAAATCCGAATAGGTTTGCTCTGTTATGCTTTTAATCGATTCTTGAAGCCATCTCGCATTGTCCGCCTGGTAAACGGCCATGGCGACAATCGATTCAACATGCTTTTTTTTATTTTTATTGTGAATGACAGAGAATTGATTTATCAAGAATTTTTTACCAGCAATAAAGAGTAACAAAGAAAATAAAAGCGCTGGTATGCGCTTCTTTTTTGAAGATATGTTACAGAGATTTCTCTAAACCCGCTACGGGTTTTACATAATCTACGACCTAAACCGCTTAACAAAGCGAAGTACGCTCCAAATATGCTGGATCACAAGACTATAAATAATTAGGAGTACCAAGAAGCCATAGAACATAACCGATTCTGGCACGCGATAAACTTCACCCAGGATACCGATTAGACAATAGCACGCTCCAAGCGCCAATATAGCCACCAACGACTGCCTACTACTTAACCCTGCACGCATAAAAATATTGTGTAGATGCTGCCTGTCTGGTTTCAACATTGACTGGCCCTTGCGCGCGCGGCGATACATGATTGCCGCCATATCCATTAAAGGAAGTCCAACAAGCCACACCGCAGTTATAGGCCTAAACGCCGCCGTGTCACCTTGGGTGTGATCAACAAGCAGCCATACAATCGTGAGACCGACAAACATACTGCCGGCATCGCCCATAAATATCTTGTTCCCTTTGAACCCTTTCCAACTCAGGTTAAACGCCAAGAAAGGAACAATAGCTGCCACGATAATAAGTGGCTCCATGATGGAGGCGCCATTACCTGTAAAAATCAAAAAACCAGCAACGGTGAGTAATATAACCAAGCTCATACCACCTGCAAGACCATCTATGCCATCTATCATGTTAAATGCATTAATGACCCCTACAACACAAACAATGGTAAAGAAGTACCCGCCGAGGTCGAACATTACCTCTCCGGTCCCGAAAATATTTCCTAACGAAGTGATATAATTTTGCGCGCTCCATGCCATGATTGCGGCCACACCAAACTGACACATAAGGCGACCTTTCGCGCTTAAATCAAAGCGATCATCCAGCATACCGAGCAGCACCACAAAAGCAGATGCAGTAAAGAAAAGTGGATTGTTCTTCATCCATACATCGGTTGCAACGCTCGCAACTAGCACCGCCATAAATATAGCGACGCCCCCTGTTAAAGGGACGATTCCGGCATGACGTTTACGTGCTGTAGGTTGGTCAACTAAGCCAAACTGATGCGCTAAAGGCGTCATCACCACTAAAAGGATTAGGGCTACGAAAAATGCAGTAAAAAGCGGGACGAACTGCAAGTACGCTAGCATAAAACACACAACCTCTCGTCACCGGTTATCGAAACACTAGTGTTTACCAGCCTAACCAATGCACTTGTAAATTTGTTTAAAAAGCTCAATATTGATTCCATCTATGTACAACTTCCATTTCTTCCAGCGCGGTGAGGGATTATTGTTATAACTATGCAGGTCGAAAACTGCCATATGATATAAAACATTTGTTTAAGTAACCACCCAAATCGCAAAAATTATCGTTTCAAAACGTTTCATAACAAATGCGATTCCCCCTATATACGTAGAAATTTTCTTCTAACACTTCGAATGCTCACTGAGAAATAAAATAAACGGGCAACAAACACTTTTATTCCATCCAATGTTTAAATTCATAGCACCTATGAACTTTCTAACGCCAATGCAGTCTTTATGGCATCTGAAACCAAGGTGCAGGTTGGATAGCAAACATGCTTTTTTTTAAACTTGTGTTATCCTAGCGCGAAATTGCTATATGGATATGAAAGCTAATGTTCAAACAATTCCAACGTCTAATCTTGCCGTTCGCACTTATTGTGAGCGCAGCCGGGTGCACTAACTCACCTACAGTTACCGAAGCTGACATACCCTTGGTGCACTCTTCTCTTGCATATTCTCTTGCGCCAGATAAAGAGCTTGCAATAAATATTCCAAAAGCCAATGTTTATTTTGATAAAAAAGAATCTTTTTCAATACGCTTCAACGGCAATGATTATGAAGCCACCAAGCACTACATTTCAGCCACCGGCAATAAGTGTATACGCTTTTCTTTACAAGATAGTGACTCTGTTCAAAACAGAGCACAGCGCAAAGTAACCACTTGCCAACGGGATGGTCAATGGAGAGTAGTTTCTCCCCTCGTTGTTTCAGTAGCCGCGCAAGGTGAGTAAAATCAATGAAGTTTATGGATATAAAAAACACAATTAAAACGTTTACAGCAACAGCGTGTTCAGCAGTAATTGGCTGTCTTCTTTTACAGCCGGTTTTCGCACAAAGTGTCGAACAACTACAGCAGCTAAGAGAAAGGGCTCAACAGTCGCAAAGCTCAGGGGCTACACAGTCAGTCTCTCCTCTTAGTATCTCAACACAACGAACTTTACCTGGCGCAACGGGCTCAGCAAGTTCTATGGGACAATTTTCCACTCAGCCGCGAAATGGTGTTAACTTACCAGGAGAGCCCACTATTGATACGGTGTTCCCTGCACAAGCTCCTATGGAAAATCCACCATTTGCTGCGAACCTATTTATTGGTGGCTTTGAGTCAGAGCGCAGTTCAGGCTTGAATGACAACTACTTGGTTGCACCTGGCGACAAAATAAATATTTGGCTATGGGGCGCGGTTAATTTTTCTAGCGTTGTTACTGTAGACAACCAGGGCAACATTTTTATTCCTAACATCGGCCCTATCCGTGTTGCAAATACACCGGCAGGTAGTGTAAACCAGACAGTTACTGCAAAAATTAGGCAAGTCTACACAAACGATGTGAATGTCTACGTTAACCTTCTGACATCGACACCTGTGTCTATATTCGTATCAGGTCCAGTATTGCGCCCTGGTCAGTATGCCGGCCTTGCTTCAGATAGCGTGCTTTATTATTTGAAACGTGCAGGCGGCATTGACTTCCAACGTGGCAGTTTTAGGCAAATAGATGTAGTTCGCAATGGCAAGGTCGTCGCAACCGCAGATTTGTATGCCTTTTTCAGAAGTGGAAAGCTTCCAGAAGTATCTTTTAAAGACGGCGACACTATTTTGGTGCACCCAATCGGCAACACAATCGTGGTTGAAACCGGAGCACGTAATAGCTTTACTTTTGAATTTTTAAATGAAGAGCTCAACGGTGGCGTAGTTAACTACTTTGCGCGCCCCGGTGAATTTGCTTCCCATGCGTCTGTATCGGGTGTTCGCGATAATAAGCAGTTCGCACGCTACTTAGATTTAAATGCGTTCGCTTCTTTAGAACTAAGCGCAGGCGACACGGTAGAATATATTGCGGATCACGAGCCGCAAATATATCGCATTAATGTAGCAGGCGCTTTCGCAGGCGCATCGCAAATTATGGTTGATAAAGGAGCGCGCCTGCTTGACGTGCTTGATCATATTGAAGCTGATACCACGCTCTCTGACACACAAAATATTTACCTTCTGAGGGAAAGTGTGGCTGTAAAGCAAAAGGAAATCATTGAAGAAGGCCTACAGCGTCTTGAGCGAAGCATGTATACCGCACCGATAAGCTCTACCGGTGAAGGTGCTATCCGTGCTCAAGAGTCACAACTTGTTGCGGACTTTATTGCTCGGGCGAGGCGAGTGGAGCCTCAAGGCCGTGTAGTTGTATCTGAAAATGGCGACATAGCTAATATTTTGCTTGAGCCTAACGACACCATCGTCATTCCTGAAGTGACTGACTTGATACATGTAGGCGGTGAAGTACTGCTACCTCAATCTGTAGTATTTAACCCAGATGCAACGACCGAAGATTACGTAGCTTGGGCAGGCGGCTTTACTGAGCGCGCTGAAGACGAGCGTATACTTATTGTTCGCAAAAACGGTAACGTTACTTTTTCTAGCGTGAACGATTCATTCCTTTCAAGCGACGAAAGCAAACTTGAGCCAGGGGATCAGATTATCGTTCTGCCTGCCATTGATACCAAGGTACTGCAAGCGGTTAAAGATATTACCCAAATCGTTTATCAAATTGCTATTGCAGCTAACGTTGCTACTAACTAAGCATGGTAACTTTTAAAGATCAGCTCTATGCGTGGAGAGGCGTAATTTTTGCGCTTTTCCTGCGAGAGCTTCAAAGTAAATTTAACGATAAGTTTGGGTTGGGATGGGCATTCCTTGAACCTTTTGCGTTTATCTTCGCCCTATCTTATTTACGTGGCTTAATCAGTGGCGACGACATCCACTCTATACCTCTCTTTCTATTTATGATGATCGGAATGGTCGGATTGCAGTCTCTGACTACATGCCTACAATCAGTTTCAACGTCCGTACGAAGAAATAAGCCGCTCTATGCGTTCAGACAAGTACAACCTATTTCTGCAATCCTCACTGCGGGATTTTTAGAGTTTTCAGTGAAAGTAGTGGTAGTTGCCTTGTTAAGCCTTGCACTCTATTTAATGGGCGAAACCTTCACAGTTAATGACCCGTTACTATTAATATCTCTCTTTCTTCTTTTATGGGTGTTCTCAATATCCATCGGAATGATGTTTGCCATAGCTGCCGCATTCGTACCTGAAGTTGATAAAATTAAATCGATGCTCACTCGCCCGTTAATGTTTATTTCGTGCGTATTTTTCAGCCTACAAGATTTGCCTGAAGAATATTGGCCGTATCTCACTTGGAATCCGCTTGTCCATTTCAATGAACTGGCTCGCTATGCATGCTTTGAGTCTTACGGGACTAAAGGTGTGTCGTTAAGTTTTGTCGTAGAAATTACTATTGCTTTCTTGTTTCTAAGCCTTTCGATGTACCACATCACGTGGAAGAGGGTGCTATCTCGATGATCAGAATAGAAAACTTAACAAAGAGCTATCCCAGTAAAATGGGGCCTCAGTATATATTTAAAAATTTAAATTTTGATTTTCCAACCGAGAATAACGTTGCGATTCTAGGTAAAAATGGTGCGGGTAAGTCAACCCTTTTCCGCATGCTGGCGAAAAGTGAATACCCCGACAAAGGTCGAGTTTTAACGAACAAATCTATGTCATGGCCAGTGGCCCTGCAAACAGGTGTGCACCCGCAAATGACCGGGCGTGAAAACACGCGCTTCGTGGGAAGAATCAACAACGTTAAATCGCTTCCTGAGTACGAAGAAAAGGTGCAGCAGTTCGCTGAGTTAGGTAAACGCTTCGACCTTCCCGTGCGCACCTATTCGTCGGGTATGCGCGCCAAGTTGGTGTTTGCATGCTGCATGAATATTAATTTCGATATTTACCTTATCGATGAAGCGACATCAGTAGGCGATCCACTTTTCAGAAAAAAAGCGCGTTTATCGCTCAAGGAAAAAAGCGAGCAGGCCGGCGTTATCATGGTGAGCCATGAGCTTGACCAAATTCGCGAGTTCTGTACCTCTGCCGTCATCATTGACGACGGAAAACTCACTTATTATCACGATCTCGAAGAAGGCATCGACGTTTATACGCAGGATGCAGACAATAAGAAATCACTTAAATAGGTTCAAATCACAGTGGAAAAATCTCTTACACAGCTCAATGCTCTTCTAAGTAAACACAAAAT
The DNA here is from genome assembly GCA_034190055.1 of Pseudomonadota bacterium. GTDB lineage: Bacteria > Pseudomonadota > Gammaproteobacteria > Enterobacterales > Alteromonadaceae > Alteromonas. The sequence continues at coordinate 29,399 of JAXHTT010000007.1, forward strand.
GCTGTTGCTTGTACTTCCATGGGTACTGTATGCCGCCTATCTCGTTCTATGGGCGGCACCACAATACGAAAGTAAAAGTCAGCTTATCGTTAAATCAAGCGATGGCGGCAGCAGCTTTGACCCGTCTTCTCTATTAATGGCTGCCGGCGTATCTGGCGGGTCTGGAGGCACAGAGAGCCAGTTAGTGGAAGCTTATATTCAATCTGCCGATATGATTAAGTATCTGGATGACACTATTGGTCTTCGAGACCATTATATGTCAGACAAAGCTGATATGTTCAGCGGTCTGTCGTCTTCTCATAAGCAAGAAGACTTTTATCAGTTTTACTTAGATCATATCGAGGTAAGCGTTGATTCAGCGTCTTCCGTAATTAGCCTGCGTACCCGTGCCTTTGACGCAGAATACGCCCAAATAATTAACCAAGCTATTGTCGATAAAGCAGAAGAGTTTATCAACAACATCAATAATAACTTAGCAAAGTCTAAACTTACCTTCGCCAAAGGCGAGCATGAGATTGTTGAGCAAAAGCTTCAACAAGCAAAGACGGAAATTTTAGGTTTTCAATCTAAATACAACGTGCTTGACCCTACAGCTGAAGGCGCAGCGTTTCAACAGATTGCTTTTTCATTAGAAGCAACCCTTGCCCAGAAAAAGGCCGAGCTAAGCACCATGTCCACTATGATGTCTAACGTCGCACCTGAAGTCATTAACATCAAACGTGAAATAGCCGCCCTACAAAAAGAAGTAGAAAAGCAGAAAGAGCGAATCAGTACTGCTGAGGGGGAAAGCGAGGCTCTGTCAGTGAGTGAGCTTATGGCGCAGTACAGTAACCTTCAGGTTCAGCTACAGCTCGCTATTCAAGCGTATTCTTCATCGCTTATCACCCTTGAAAATGCGCGCGTAGAAGCGTATCAAAAGTTGCAACATTTGGTTACCGTAGAATCGCCTACGCTTCCAGATGATAACGCTTATCCAACCGTTATTTACAACCTCGTTCTTTTCGGTGTGTCCTTGCTGCTTATTTACGGAATCGTAAGAATTGTAGTGGCTACCATACGCGAACTTTAGGGTCTCCCTTTTCACCAAACCCTTTTGTCAATTGGCTAAGTCGATTAAGACTTAGTCAATTGACACCGCTTTAATGAAGTTTGTCGCCCAAATCTTGTGTCTTTAAGCAAGCTCTAGTATAAGAAGCTATCCGCCTTACGGACTAATATCAAAGAGCCTATCCTATAAGTGCTCTACAATAACAACCATAAGCAATATGGAATTAAAATATAATTATGAAACCATCTAACGATACTAGCTTTTTCGGCCATCCAGGGGGCCTAAGAACGCTATTCTTTACGGAAATGTGGGAGCGCATGAGTTACTACGGTATGCGCGCGCTACTTGTTCTTTTCATGACAGCAAGCTTACAAACTCAAGGCTTAGGCTTTACTGTTGCAACGGCTGGCGCTATCTATGGCCTGTATACTGGTGCGGTATACTTTTTAGGTTTGCCTGGAGGTTGGTTAGCTGACCGCTTAATCGGTGGTAAAAGCGCTGTATGGTACGGCGGCCTTATCATCTTCGCAGGTCACGTAGTGCTTGCTATAGACTTACAAAACCTATTTTTCGTAGGTCTTATTCTTGTTGCTTCCGGCACAGGCTTACTTAAACCCAATATTTCAGCCATGGTTGGCCAGCAATATGGTGAGGATGATGGCCGTCGTGACAGCGGCTATGCGCTGTATTACATGGGTATTAACATTGGCTCTCTTATCGCCTACCTAGTGACTGGTTATTTACAGGAAAACTGGGGCTGGCACTATGCATTCGGTGCAGCTGCTATTGGTATGGCTATTGGCCTAATTCAATATTACTTCAGCAACCGGTCGTTATCGGCTGATTCTGTTGCGCCTGCCAACCCATATCAAGGTGCCGCTAAGCAGCGTGCATGGATGGGCGTATGGGCAGTAGTTGCACTCGCTGTTGTGGTTATTGTACTTGCACACATGGGCACCATCGTTATTGAGCCTGTTGCCCTTGCTCAGCAAGTTGCCGTTGCTTTTACTGTCATCTTCTTCCTTTACTTCGGCTTTATTTATTTTAAGGGCCAACTAAGCGACAACGAGAAGAAGCGCATGTGGGCGCTGTTCTTAGTGTGTGTTGCTTCAGCGTGTTTCTGGTCTGGCTTCGAACAGGCTGGTTCTTCACTGAACCTATTCGCTCAGAACTATACTGACCGTGTACTTGAAAGCGGATCGCTGCTTACATCTTGGTTTGGGATGGACGCTATCCCAACCGTATGGTTCCAGCTTTCAAACTCGCTATTTATAATCATCCTGTCGCCTTTCTTCGCCGCTCTTTGGATCAACCTTGCTAAGCGAATGATTGACCCGTCGTACACCATCAAGTGTGCTATTGGTATCGTTATTATGGCATCGGGCTTCTTGGTAATGTTTATGGCGTCGCAGTACGCTGCACAAGGCCTTAAAGTTGCGCCTATGTGGCTTGTTACAACCTACTTCTTGCATACGGTTGGTGAGCTTTGCCTAAGCCCAGTTGCACTAAGCGCCGTTAGTAAGCTTTCGCCTAAGCGCTTTGCAGGGCAAATGATGGGGGTTTTCGTACTTACCTATTCTATCGGTAACATTATTGCTGGCCTGCTTTCTGGTAACTTTGATCCAGAGAAGGTTGAGCAAATGCCTGACCTGTATCTTCAAATTGCCCTATTCAGTATAGCTATTGCTATCGTGATTGGTTTAATGAGCTTTAAGTCTCGTTTCTGGGAAAAAGCAGGTATTGAAGAAAAAGCGTAATTTATAGTTAGCATGTTTTAAGTGCTGGCTATTTACCCTACAATAACCGCCGCGACGCAACGTTCCGGCGGTTTTTTATTTAAGGTTTCGAAATAAAGGCTTAGAGTAAACCTATGAAGTTTTATTTTTCTACAAGAGATATTCCTGCCTTAAAAGGTCTTTCTTTAACAGAGCGTGTTAAGTTGCTCGACCAGGCATCCAAACGGCTTACTGTTCCAGAAAAGACCTTACTGAATGTTCTTAAGTTACTCGTTATCGTGCCCGTATTTGCCCTTATTCTTCAAACCGCATCAAATTGGACCTCGTTACTTTGGGCTTTTGTGGTATTTTTAGTTTATCCATTGGTTATAAAACCTATTCAATATTCCATATGCGCTAAATACATTGCGCAACCGTCTAGCAAGGAGAATGCATGAAGACCATCTTAGTCACTGGTGGTGCAGGCTATATAGGTAGCCACACAGTTCTACAGTTACTTGAACAAAACTACGGCGTTGTCGTACTCGACAACCTAGCCAATTCAAGTGCTGAGTCGTTGCGTCGCGTAGAAACACTGACAGGCAAGTCAGTGACATTTGTTCAAGGCGATATTCGCGACACTGCAGTCTTAGATGACATCTTCAGCGAGCATAATATTTTTGCCGTTATTCACTTTGCGGGCTTAAAGGCCGTTGGCGAATCTGTACAAAAGCCCCTTTCGTACTACGAAAACAACGTGTACGGCACGCTGACGCTATGTAAAGCCATGCAGAAGCACAATGTAAAGAATATTGTATTTAGCTCCTCTGCTACGGTTTACGGCGACCCGGCATCGCTACCGCTACGCGAAGACATGGCCACAGGCCAACCGACAAACCCTTACGGTATGTCTAAGCTGATGGTTGAACATATGCTTAGCGATCTTTACATATCAGACAACGAGTGGAACATCGTATTACTTCGCTACTTCAATCCAGTTGGTGCGCATGAGTCCGGTCAAATTGGTGAAGACCCTAACGGCATCCCAAACAACTTAATGCCTTATATCTCTCAAGTAGCCACCGGTAAGCTAGAGCAGCTTAGCGTATTCGGTGACGACTACGATACCGTTGATGGCACTGGCGTTCGCGACTACATCCATGTTGTCGATCTTGCCAACGGTCACTTAAAAGCGCTCGATCGACTCAACCTAAACATGGGCCTAGATAAATACAATCTAGGCACAGGTCAGGGCTATTCAGTAATCGAAATGATTAAAGCGTTCGAAAAAGGTTCGGGTAAAACCGTATCTTATAAAATTGCACCCCGTAGAAGCGGTGACGTAGCTGCCTGTTATGCCGACCCAACTAAAGCTGCCACAGAACTTAACTGGCATGCTGAAAAAGGCTTAGAAGACATGTGCGCAGACACATGGAACTGGCAGTCGCAAAACCCTATGGGCTATCCAAAAGACTAGCTGATTGTCTGAACGCTGCCAATAGACTTGTTCACATACTAAAAACTAAAAAGCCATGCTGTTAAGCATGGCTTTTTTATGCGGGCATTTATAGTTAGAGTGAGGTTGAGATTAGATAATAATCCCCCCTGCCCCCGAACTTTATCCGACTTCGTTCTATTTATTGCTCTATTCTCTAATGGCCATCTTTCGACTTGCCGTCTTTTTCTTTTAGCTTAGCCTTTTCAGTGTCATTCACCGACGTATCTTCTATCTCTGTAGACTCTTCGATGGTTTCTTCTGACGCTTCTTCATAGCTATCAAAGTCGCTGCCTTCCAACATAGCTTCGAAATCAGCAAAATCATCAAGCTGCTCATCGTCTATCGCTTTGTCACCGCTTTTACCATCAGTAACGCGGAATTCTAGATTCTCAAAATAAGCATTTTTCACGAAAGCATAATCGTCAACTGATTGCTCTAGCTGCGCTTCTTGGTCGAGTAATTGCGCTCTTGCTTCAAGTACAGAAATACCAATACGCGCTAAGTTTACCGACCCTTCGAGTAAAGACATAGGAAAAGCAAAACCGTCAACATAGTCTCCGGTAAAGCTTCGCGGATCGCTTGGGCCTAAAAATGGCAACATTAAGAAAGGACCTGTATCTAAACCCCACACGGCGAGTGTCTCGCCGAATTGCTCTCGTTTTCGCTCAATACCAATTTTAGACGCAACATCAAAGGTGCCGACTAAGCCCACCGTAGTATTGATCAGGAAGCGAGCAAGGCTGTCTAATCCATCATCCACTTTCCCTTGGGCCAAATTATTTAAAAAGTTTGCAGGCTCTTGTAGGTTATCCGTAATGTTCACTAAGCCGGTTCGTGCAGGCTGAGGCATAACGGTAACGTAGGTAACTGCGATAGGGCGCAAAATATACGCATCCAATACATCCCAGTTGAAGTCCCAAATCTCGCGGTTAACCGGTTCAAGCGGATCTCGTGGGTCTGATGTATCTACTACAGCAGCATTTGACTTAGCCTCCTGCGATTGAGACTGCGCATCATTGGTCGCACAGCCTCCTAGAAAACCTGCGGCAATAATCAACCCGGTCGCGAGTGATTTAGACAAGTCCATACTTATAATTCCTTATCAATAATAATGCTTAGTGAAGATAGCTGATTGGCAGTAACGCTTGCATTCACGCTTCCCTGCCATTCTCCCTTGGCTACCGCCACATTACCATCTTCCGATAGTCTTGCGGTAACCACTACATCAGAAAGCGTAGCAAGTGTAAATTGTGGCATCATAGCGTTTTCGGTAGTTAGGTTCACAGAAACTGGGAAGTCTCCTATTGGCATCTTAACCACTGCTGCAGGCATTCTATTACCTGAAATGGCATCTTGAGCAAACACAATTAAAAAGCCTTCTTTAGGCGCGCTTGCTTTGGCGTTATCGGACAAATTAACGGTGATGGTAAAGCCTGTAAGGGCTTGCTCGTTATCGCCTTGTATATCCGTCTCATCCGTAGGTTCTGCATCCGAGCGTTGTAACGCTACCATTTCGGTGGTATTTCCCTCAAGCTCTTTTATACGCGCAACTAAACGCTGGGCCATATCGCTATCTGCTGGCAGTTTACCTTCAACTTGCTCATAAAAACGGCGAGTATTATTAAGATCACCAAGTTGAGCCGATACCACTGCCATCATAAGCGCCAGATTATCATTCTCAGGGTTATCATTAAGCAAGCCTAATAAGATAGATTGCGCACGTTCCAAGTTGTTTACATCACCCGTGGTCATTAAAGCCTGAGCAAGTGTAATACGGTTAGCTGAATTAGAAGGGGCTAAGCTCACGGCTTTATCAATAGCCTCAATAGCCTGCACTTCTTGGCCAACACTCAGCATTAATCTGCCAAAATACATCCAGCCTGTATCGTCTTCGGGGTCTTCTCGCAAACGCTGGCGTATAGCTAAGGCAAGGCTTGCGATATCTTGCTGAGTTAAATTGTTCGCGTTACCGCTGGCAAGTTGCTGACTCAGCTCGGGTAGCGCTTCAATAGACTGCTTGGCTTTCGCAACACCTTCCATCTGGTTAACTTGCGAATACACAATTGTCCCGCATACCACAGCAAGTAGACCACCTATAGCCAGTGGCAATTTAGCGTTACCGGTTTTGTTTTGGTGAAATGCACTTTCATCCACCAGCGCCAGTTTTAGTTCATCAACAGCCTGACGCTTGTCGTGCTCACTAATAAGCCCTTCTTGCACCTCGCGGTCAAGTTCAGCAAGGCGCTGCTTAACAATTTGCGTATTGCTCAAACTGTCTTGTTTTGCGTGATTTTTATTACGTAGCCATGGAAAAACGACAATTAAAAGAACAAGCGTGATTAAGCCCGAAACAATAATATAAAACTCAGACCAACTCATTCTTTCTCTTGCTCCAACATTTCGTCTGCTTTGGCTAGCTTAGCGGCCATATCTTCAGGTGGCGTTACCGATTTCCGGCGAATTACAACCAACAAGGCAATGAATATAAACAATACGGGGCCAGCCCAAAGCCACAGTGTCGCAGCCGTAACAGGCGGTTGATAATGCACAAAGTCGCCATAGCGCGACTTCATGAATTCAATGACTTCCTGCTCTGTTTTGCCCTGTTTGAGTAAGGTGTATACTTTTCGGCGCATGTCGTGAGCAATCATGGCGTCGCTATCTGCAATATTTTGGTTTTGACACATTGGGCAACGCAGTTCAGCGGTAAGTTTTAAAAAGCTCTCACGTTGCGCTGAAGTGTCAAAGGTAAATTTATCTTCAGCGGCGTGTACCGAGAAAGCGCTAACTATCAGCAAAAGGGCAAAAAACCTAGTCACTAGCGTTTTAATAACGGAAAAGTTGATAGTCATATTGTGAGTAACATGCACATCTGTATCAACCTTATAGGCTTCATAAGGTATATGGGTAGCATTGCTAGCTAACATCCTCACTCGCCTCCTTGAACACTTTGGGCATCACTCATTACAGCATCAACGTCCACTTTCTTATCTTCACTTAATTTGCCAGACGCTTCTGCAACGAGCTTGTTATATAGCGGCCCAACTTTTGAATTCCACACGCGCTCATTAATATCGCCTATGTGGTGCATGCGAATAATGCCTTCAGCATCAATCACAAAGTGCTCTGGTGCACCAGTAACGCCAAGGTCAAGGGAGGTATCGCGATAAACATCGAAGATGTTGTACGCGTAGGGGTTGCCATAGCGGCTGAGCATGTCGGTGACTTCTTGCTGAACGCGACTAAGTGTTTTTGTGCCAAAGTCTGGGTCTAAGTCCTGGTCGAAATACAACCCCACAATGTGAACATTTTGCTCATTCTTAAGCTGAGTAAGATACGGCATTTCGACAGCGCAAGTCACACACCATACCCCCCATACATTTAAGATAGTCACCTTTCCTTTTAAATCTTCTGGGGTATAGGTTACATCTGGCTGCATAAGATCTGGCAGTGAGAATGCAGGTAATGTTTTATCTTGAACCTGAGAGTCTAGCTCTCTAGGGTCAGAAAAAAGTCCTTTGAATAAGAAAATAACCAGCAAAGAAAAAAACACCAATGGAATGGCAACAAGTGGAGCTTTTTTCATTACGCGTCTCCTTTCACTGAAGAATTTGAAACAACGGATGCTCGCTCATTACCTGTCGATAAGTTCGCGTCATTATTGACACCAAATACTCGCTTTACCTTTTTCACCTTAGCCATACGGTAACGCTTGTCGCTAATAGAGAAAATGCCGCCTATCGCCATTACTACCGCGCCAGCCCATAGCCAGATAACAAACGGTTTAATGTAAATACGAATAGCCCAAGCACCGTTATCTAACGGTTCACCCATAGCAATAAATAAGTCTCGAGCTAGGTTTGAATGGATAGCCGCTTCTGTCATTGGCATGCGCTGAACAATATACAAACGTTTCTCAGGCTCTAAATGCGCTATTAATTCGCCGTTTTTATAAACGTCGAATACGCCCTTGTCCGCTTCAAAGTTCGGGCCTTGTACTTTACGTACGTCTTTGAAGTTAAAATCATAACCATCTAAAGAAACGGTATCGCCAATGTCCATGCGAACATCCCGCTCCATTTCGTAGTTTGAAACAAGGGTAATACCGATGATACAAATAGCAAAGCCAACATGGCCCAACACCATGCCCCAGTGGCTTGGCGTAAGTTTGCGAAGTTTAGATAGTACCGATGCATTATCAGTGCTACTTGAAGGCATAGCGGATAAACGCTGCATGACTTCTTGCACTGTGGTGACGAGGATCCAAAACACCAACACCATTCCTAGAACACCCATATAAGTTGGTTCATCGTAGGCAAAGTTCACTAGTACACCTGCACTTAGCGCAATTCCACCTGCAACCAACAGTTGTTTTTGCAGTTCGCTGGCTTTTTGCTGCTTCCAACGCGTTAGCGGACCAAGCCCTAGCATCAATACAAAGGGCACAATCAACAAGGTGAACATTTGGTTAAAGAACGGAGCGCCTACGGAAATACTGCCTAAGCCTAACTCTTTATGAACAAGAGGCAGTAGCGTACCGAGAAGAACAACTAATGTTGCTGCACACAGAAAGACATTGTTGCCCATTAACAGCACTTCACGAGAAAAGGCTTGGTAGCGCCCAGGGCTTTTAAGCGAAGCCGCACGCATGGCATAAAGCAGTAAGCCAAAGCCACTAAGTACAATCAATATTCCCAGTATAAATAAGCCTCGGGTAGGATCGCTTGCAAACGAGTGCACCGAAACAATGACCCCTGAACGTACTAAAAAGGTACCTAATAAACTCAAACTAAATGCGGCAATAGCAAGCAGTACGGTCCACGACTTAAACGCCTTTCGCTTTTCGGTCACTGCCAGCGAGTGCATCAGAGCCGTACCTACCAACCAAGGCATAAACGAGGCATTTTCTACTGGGTCCCAGAACCACCAGCCGCCCCAGCCAAGTTCGTAATACGCCCACCAGCTACCTAGTGCAATGCCCACTGTGAGAAACGCCCAGGCAGAGATAACCCAAGGCCTTGACCAACGCGCCCAGGTTGAATCTAGCTGACCAGAAATAAGCGCCGAGATAGCAAACGCGAAAGCGACAGAAAAGCCTACGTAGCCCATATAAAGCATAGGCGGGTGAATGATCATACCAAAATCTTGTAGCAGCGGATTAAGATCTCGCCCGTCTACAGGGAAAAACGGCAGCATGCTGTTAAAAGGGTTTGAGGTAAGCAGCATAAATAAATAAAAACCAATGCCTACCATGCCTAATACCGACAGTACTCTAGCGACCATAGCAAGTGGAATACCCTTGCTGAATATCGCCACAGCCACTGTCCAGATTGAAAGCATCAATACCCACAGTAGGAAAGAGCCTTCATGACCGCCCCATACAGCGGTAATTTTATAATAGATAGGAAGCCGGCTATTTGAATGCTGCGCAACATAGGCCACACTGAAATCATCGGTAACAAACGCATAGGTCAAGCACACATAGGCAATAAGTGTAAACGTAAACAAGCCAATGGCTAACGGTTTGGCAGTAGCCATTAACGTTTCATGCTGACGATGTGCGCCCCATAAAGGATAAACCGCTAATAAAATAGACAATACCAACGCTAGCGTTAGCGCTATATTTCCAATCTCAGGCACCATAAATTATTTGCCTCCAGTGCCGTTTGACGACTCGTAAGAAGGCATATTGTCAGGTTTAACGTGCTTAATGCCTTTCATTTTTTCTGCCAGCTCAGGTGGCATGTATTCTTCGTCGTGTTTAGCGAGTACTTCCTGAGCTTTGATACTCTTCTCGCCGGTAAGTATCCCCGTTGCCACAATGCCCTGACCTTCGCGGAACAAATCAGGCAAGATGCCTGTATATGTCACGGTAACCGTTGGACCAGTATCGATTAGGTCGAAGCTCACAGCCAAACTCTCTTGATCTCTTTTCACACTGCCAGGTACCACCATACCGCCTATACGAAGACGCTGGCCAACCTGTGGTTTTTGTCCATTTTTGCCTTCAATAATTTCACTGGGCGTATAAAAAAGGTCAATACTGTCGTTTAGAGCGTAAAGCATCAATCCAATTGCACTTACTACTAAAAAACCGATAATTCCTACTACGGTCAATCGCTGCTTTCGTCTCGGGTTCATGCAACTCTCACTTCGAAAAAACTAATAAACGATAAAAACGCAAATAAATGCCAAGTTAACTTCTAACGTTAAACTAAACGCTGTCTTGCTGTTGCTGTCGCGCTTTTTTAATGCGCGCTTTGCGTTCTTTTTCCACCACCACCTGCTTTAAAAGGCTGCGATGTTTAATAAAACTTTGTACGGCGACAATAGCCATTGCCACAAAAGTAACGCCAAACGACAGCCATACGTAAAACGCATAGCCGCCCATAGCTAAAAAATCAGCAAAGGACTCAAACTGCATCTTAATTGCCCTCTTTTCCAAATGTACTTGGCGTATCGCTTTGCTGCTTAGACATTGCTTTCATTGCCAACGCTTGTACCCATGGCCTGTGCATTTCTCGTAATACAATTTCGTTGCGTAGACGCACTGTGGTTACAGCACCAATAAAGAAAGCAAAACCCAATAAATTGATTAACAGCGGCCACAACATTTCAGGCGCAATCGATGGGTTGTCAAATTTACTGATTGTTGCGCCTTGATGTAACGTGTTCCACCACTCTACTGAATAGTGAATAATGGGGATATTTACAACGCCAACAAGTGCCATTACGCCTGCGGCTTTACCAGCCTGTTGCTTGTCTTCAAATGCACCGTAAAGGGCTATAACCCCCATGTACAAGAAAAGTAGAATAAGCTCTGACGTCAGGCGCGCATCCCATACCCACCAAGCACCCCACATAGGTTTACCCCAAGCCGCCCCTGTGAACAAAGCGATAAAGGTCATTACTGCGCCAATGGGCGCCATGGCAATCATGCTCATATAAGCAGTACGCCACTGCCAAACCATACCGACCAGGGCTGCAATTGCCATAGCAACATAAGTTCCCATAGACAAAATGGCGCTAGGTACGTGAATGTAAATAATACGAAACGAATCACCTTGCTGATAATCTTGGGGCGCAAAGGCAAGCCCCCATACAGTGCCTATGCTCAAACACAGTAAAGCACCAACCCAAAACCAAGGCTGTAAAGTTAAACAAAGCTGGTAAGCACGCTCTGTTTTTGCGTAGGGGTGTAACCACTTCCACATTAGTTTTGACTCACTTTTAAAGAATACGCGATGGCAAACGGTGCCAATGCCGCAGCCAATAAAAGCATGGCGGCAATAATAGCAAGTTGCGCATGATAAGGTAATTGCAGTGCGGCAGAATCCACAGCCGACGTGGCAAATATCAGTAAAGGAATAAAGACAGGGATAAGTAACAGTGCTAAAAGTACCCCGCCTTTTTGCAATCCTACGGTTAGCCCTACCGCAATGGCACCAATTAAAGAAAGTAGCGGCGTACCCAGCAGCAAAGTCAAAACAAGCGCTATATACATATCGACTGTTAAATTCAAAAACATCGCTAATAACGGTGAAAGCAAAAATAAGGGCACGAAACTAACCAGCCAATGTACGGTCACTTTCACCGCGCTTACCGCTGGCAACGCCATGCCAGAAAGCATGTACTGCTCTAACGAACCGTCTTGAAAGTCATCGCGAAACAGCCTTTCCATCGCCATGAGAGAGGACAATATGGCGGCAATCCAAATTACCCCTGGCCCAATGCGCTGAAGGGTATCTGGAGACGGACTAACGCCTAACGGAAACAAAGTCACTACCATGGTTAAAAACATTAGTGGCTGCACCAACTCTGCTTTTTGCTTAAACGCAATCTGTATGTCGCGTTTGAAAATTCCTCGGTAGAGTGACATTAGAAGCGATACTCCAAATCGAATACACGGTGTTCACCTGCCGTCTTTGACAAAGGTTGGTGTGAAGTGGTGATAATGAGACCACCACCGCTAACGTGCTCTTTCATACTAGTTTCAAGCATATGAACCCCTTTCACATCTAGCGCTGTAAAGGGTTCATCTAATATCCATACCTTTGAGGGCTTTAGCCACAGTCTTGATAGCGCAACACGACGTTGTTGCCCTGCAGATAAATACCTTACAGGCACATCTTCAAGTCCAACTAAGCCCACTTTTTCTAAAACGTCATATAGTGTATTAACTGGCACCGATACCTTGTGCTGAGCTAACCAGAACGACAGGTTATCTAATGCCGAAAGGCTACCATTCGTGCCGCTTTTGTGACCTAGATAAAGGAGATCATGGTAATAGCCTGACTTGTCCTTAGATACGTCTATTCCTTGATAAAAAACGGTACCTAAATCAGGTGAGCTTAGCCCCGTGAGAATGCGAAGCAAGCTGGTTTTCCCCGCGCCATTAGGTCCACGCAAATACAACAATTCACCAGCACTAACGGCAAGTGAAAGACCCTCAAAAAGGGTTCTGTCTCGTTTGCTGCATGTTAACCCGCGCGCCTCTAACACTGCCTAGCTACTCCAACGTTCAGAAGAGGTTATAAAAAATGGCGCTAGTCTACCACATGAACGCTTTTTCGCAGTCGCGAATTCCAATTAAATATGATTTACTTCAACGACAAAGGCATTTTTACTTAGGTTATCTTGCCTTTGATGGGAAGTTTTTCTCTTTCCTATTGGTGGCCCTGCGTAAATTGAAAACAGCCTTCAATAGCTTTGCTATACTTTAATTAGTAAGGAAAAGCGCTACCGTGCCGATATTACAATCATGACAACACCATTATCATCACTATTGGCAGCCGCTTCGAATCCATCTTCTGGCTCTGCTTCAGCATCCCTATCACAAACAGGAAGTGTAAACGCTGCGGCTCAGGGGCAAAAAGGAAGTTCGTCTCCCGCTATTACCAATGCCGCGTTATCTCAGGCAGCCGCGTTAGATAATGCGGCAAAAGTAATAGTTGAACGCTTGCCCGAACGCGTATTAGCGATAAGCGCCCCGGTAAATAATATTTCATCAAGTAGCGCTGTTTCAGCATCGCAAACACTAAATATTGTTTTACCCGCCGAGATAGATGCAAAACTGCCAAAACAGGCAATTAATGATGCTCAGCTTGCTCTTGTGCCTAAAAATACCCTATCTGACCAATCTAGTGCTCAGCGCGCGTTACTGCTTTTTACACGTTCCTCGCAACAGAACGCCGTATTAACGCCCCCTGATAGAGCGGATTTGTTCAAAGCTGTGACAAAGGCGCTAGCTGCAAATAATGCTGCCGTGATCCTCAAAGGTGAACTCACTATTTCAACAAAAAGCGAGAGCTTCGGGCAGCTTCAAATTAACACTTCCAAAAGCGACGTCCTGCCCCTTAACGGCATAAGTACTGAAAAGCTTGATAGTGGTGCTAAAACCGCACTTCAAAAGCTGCTTGGACAGCAAGTTGTCTTAAGACTAAGTAGAGAAAGTAGTGGCCATATCACGCTTCAGGTTTCTCAGGAGATCTCAAAAGCAGGCAATGAGCCAAGAGTTAACGCCGGTAATTTAGCTACCATCACGCACAAAAATATAAGTGCTAATTTACAACAGCAGGTTATTGCAAGTTCGATTAGACAAGGTGGCGTCGCCATTGAGCACAATTCCAATAACCCTCCAAGTCTTACTGCTGTTATAAAAAGTTCAGGTACCAAACCCGACGCATTAAAAGCTGTATCTGCACTAACGTTAGTTGATAGCAAGCTTTCCATACGTACAGTGCAGCAAAGTCCGGTGGTACAAATAAGCTTGCCTCAGAGCAGCTCATCTTCATTAGCCATTCCTTTTTTAAAGGCAGAACAGGTAAACAAACTCGACCTATCACAACTCCCAAAAGTAACAGCAAAAGGGAGCGAAGCCAGTTCAGATAAAGGTATTGGAAGTGTCACATCTACTGTTACGCACATTGATAAAGAAGCCCCAACATCGCTCAAAGGCTCGGATGTGCACCGGGCAATCACTGCCCTTTCTCGAGTCTTATTAAGCCAGACGGGCAATACAAACCAAGCATTAAGCCAGCTTGTCACTATCGTTGAGAATGGAAAGTTATCTCAAGATGTCGGTGCGACCAAAGCGCCTGATGTACAGCATATTGATAAGATATTGCAGCAGCTAAAAGGCCTTGATGCACTTAACGCCAAACCTTCGCAAGCCAGAGTGGTTAATGGTGACTTTATCGGGCCACCCAAGCCTACTACCGAGCAATTAACGGCGGCGGCAAATGCGTTAAAGCAGTCGAAGACCAATGGGTCTGAAGAAACAGGGGGAATACAAGGAAAGGATAGTGGAAGTAAGTCAAACTTTGTATCACAGGTATCACTCGCCTCCCTAGCTCAGTCCCTAAGCACACAAGCAAAAGGATTATCAAATAGTTTACTAAGTAGTATTGCTCAACAGTTAACAGCTATACAAAGTAAGGGCTTAGAAGTCCCCTCTACTCTTTCAGATACCGATAAACCTCTTGCTGTCGATAAATCAAGCGAAAGCTTTGTTAAAGAGAGCCAAAATGCTACCAACAATGTCAATAGTGGACCTAAAAAACTCGCACTAGACATGAACGACCAAGGTTTATCTCAACGCTTGCAGCAGCTTATCTCAACACAAGCCTTGGTGACTACTCCGATTAACTTAACATCGCCTGTAAATTCATCAAGCTTCGTACAAGGCATGGTTGCGTTAGTTCAGCTGGCGTTAGCAGGCCGAGCCATGCAAAGACAGCCTAGCTTAAAAACCCAAATAGATGCACCCGACTCGATCGTTTCAAAGACGCTAGCAAATATGGGAGTGACCACGCAGCCAAGTCGCGTTAGCCAAGACATGAACCAATTAGACGGGCGCCAGCAGTTGCTTTCACAACTTAAAACTTTGCTAAGCAGTCATCAGCAAAGCAAAGTAGCGAGTGTCGATTCCCGTATTCAAGGACAAGACAGTTTCTATTACGTCTTACCGTCGCTTTCACAACATCACAGTCCGCCCGAGCTCTTGATAAAGCGTGACTCAGGTGGGCAACACAATAAACAAACACAGGCGGGTCAGCGCTCGCTTTGGAATATCACGATGAAGCTAGACATTGGAGATAGCGGGCAAGTATTGGCGAAGTCAAAGATCGATAAAGACACGATTAACTTAGACTTATATGCATCGAACGATGAAGTGCTAAGGCGTATTAGCGACACGCTACCCTACCTGCATAAACGCCTTTCCTCTCTCGGACTTGTGGTTGAAAACACAAGTTACCAGCGAGGACATATCCCTGAAACGTTGAACACACGCCCTCATCAGATATTTGAAACTAGAGTTTAGGTAAAAGGAGTATGACTGATTCTCAAAAGACAAAACGCGCTATTGGCCTAAAATATGATGGCGGCGACAAGAAAAATGCGCCGAAGGTAGTATCTAAGGGATATGGAGACTTAGCTGAGGCAATAATCGCCATGGCTGAAGAAACTGGAATTCTTGTTCATGAAGACCCGTATCTAAGTGAAGTTCTCACCACATTAGATGTAGGGCAAGACATACCCGAGTCACTTTATTACGTCATCGCTGAACTTCTTGCTTACTCATATGTTTTGCAGGGGAAAATCCCCCCTGGGTGGGAAGGAATTATCAAACGGGTGGATTTTGAAGTGTGAGGGTAAAAAAGAGCCCGCTTTAAGCGAGCTCTTTTGCTATTCACTCAATACTTTTCAGGCTATCTAAACAGTACTTTTTCTTTATTAAACCAATGGATACAAAAGAAAATAAGACCTGTCGCAATCACTGCTGTAGACGTAAATATGCCAAAGAGTGCAAAGTAGTCCATGGTGCCTTTGAACAGCTCTTTCATCGCCAGAGCAACGTTAGTCAGCGGTACCCAAACCCAGCCTCCTTTTAGCTCTACACCAGGCATCATGGCTATAATTACAGGGAAAATAACCACCATAATCAGTGACCCCATATAGCTTTGCGCTTCTTTAAATGAGCGGGCATAAATGGAAAGCGATAACAGTACCGCCGCAAATACTGCGACCACTGGTACTAACATCAAGAAAATCAGTAGGAAATCTACAAGACCTATCATTGACATGATCTCTACGACAAACTCAACGGCCATGCCTTGGGATAACACTAACCCCCATATGGCCATGGAAGACACCGTTATTAGCGCGGTAACAATACCTGCGGTAGCTACCGTAAAGAACTTACCCAATACCAACTTGTGACGATCCATTGGCGATATAAGCAAAGTTTCTAAGGTACCACGTTCTTTTTCACCTGCGCCCAAGTCTGCTGCTGGCGCCATCGCCCCCTGCAAACACAAAATAAAGATGAAATATGGCAGCATACCGCCTAAGCGCTCACCCCACACTTCGCGATCATCCGCCACATTTTGCTTTTCTATCTTGATTGGCTTAAGCAAGGCCTCTTGCTGAGTTTCATTTAGATTAAGCTGTGCAAAAGCAGTTTGTTGAAATGCATCGGTATATTCATCAATGATATCGGATACGCGCCCCATCACCTTATTTAGACCAGCATCGTTGAGATAAAGCTGAATTTTATGCTGACCTGAACGCAAAACATCACTATTAAAGGTTTCGGGAATAACCAAAACAAAATCTAATGTTTCGTTTTTGATGAGTTTGGCGTAGTCAGTCTCATCGCCAATCATAACTGGCTCGAATTTATCAGAAGCATCGTTAAAAGACTGCACAATTTCCGGGGCATATGTTTCGCCAACAATCGCGTATTTTAACACCGCGTTTTCTGCTTTGTCCGCCGCTGAACTCATAAAAAAGAATGCGACACCAAAGATGGCAGGGAATAATAAAAGGGGTAAACCAATCATAAATATGATGGTTTTCTTATCCCGTAATAGCTCTTTGAACTCCTTTTTAAAGATTAACCACATTGCCCATCTCCTCAGAATCCATTGATAGTGTTTTTAGGAAGCTTTTATGCATTTGCCCAGCCTCTACGCCATTACCAGAAAGCGCGCTAAAGGCGGCAAGCGAATCGTTAAATACTGTTTCTCCTTGATTAATGACTGTTACTTTGTCACAAAGAGCTTGTACTTCGTCAAGGTGGTGGGTAGAGAAAATTACCGGGGTACCTTTATCTTTAAGGCGCTGAATGAATTCCATCACGGTACTCGTTGCCATAATATCAAGGCCAGTTGTAGGCTCATCGAGAACCACTAACTCTGGCTCGTGAATAACTGCACGGGCAATCGACACTTTTTGTTTCATGCCTGATGAAAAATTCTCCGCTCTTCTATCAAGGAAGGTTTGCATATCGAGTAAATCAGCTAACTCTTCAATCCGTGCATTAATCACCTCTTTTGAAATGCCGTGTAGTTCACCGAAGTAGCTAATATTTTCACGGCCACTTAAACGGCCGTATAGACCTGTTGAACTGGAAAGAAAACCAATCTTTTTTCGCGCTATGTTTGGGTTGGAAAGTACGTCCTGGCCACCAATGAGCACTTTACCGCTGTCAGGTTTAAGCGCCGTAGAAAGCATACGCAATGTAGTAGTTTTACCTGCGCCGTTAGGCCCTAACAGTCCCAGAACCTGACCTTTTTCGCAAGTAAAAGACACGTCCCTTACTGACTGAAAATAACGCCCTTTTAAACGCGGGTCCTTCTTCTCTTGTTCGCTAAGCTTTTTCGGGTTTTCCACCGTAAAGCGTTTAGCGAGACCTGATATTTCAATCATTCCCTTTTCCCTCTTGATAAAAGCTGTTCTCAATATTAATTGTTGTTTAAGGCATTGTTTGCTGTAGCCGCAAACTTTCCTTATTTATATTCTGAAACGTTGAACCTTGGAAATACACCACAAGCCAACTTTTCTTTATAGTCTTCGCTTATCGTACTTTATTACAGCATTCCCTGTTTTTATTTTTTGTACAAGTTTCAACCGGGTATTAAGTGTTAGTAAATATTTCTTAATATACTCTGCGTAGCAAAGGCATAAAAAAACCCACCTCTCGGTGGGTTTTTAAGATACTTGTAAAACCTATCTTATTCAGGAAGTACGTCGTCTTCGCCCTGTGGCAAGGCTTCTTCAGCCTGCATGGTTTTAGAGAGCAATAACTCTTGACGGATCTTTGTTTCGATCTCATTAGCCGTTTCAGGGTGTTCCTTAAGGTACTTCATTACGTTTGCTTTACCTTGACCAATGCGGTCACCCTTGTAGCTGTACCAAGCGCCGGCTTTATCAACAAGCTTCTGCTTAACACCAAGGTCGATAAGTTCAGCTTCTTTACTAATACCTTCACCGTAGCGGATCATAAACTCGGCCTGCTTAAACGGAGGCGCGACTTTGTTCTTCACTACTTTCACGCGGGTTTCGTTACCTACTACCTCGTCACCTTCTTTCACTGCGCCGATACGGCGGATGTCTAAACGAACAGAAGAGTAGAACTTAAGCGCGTTACCACCAGTAGTGGTTTCTGGGTTACCGAACATTACACCAATCTTCATACGAATCTGGTTAATGAAGATACATAGCGTATTAGAGCGTTTAATGTTAGCAGTAAGCTTACGCAACGCTTGTGACATTAGACGGGCCTGAAGACCAACGTGAGAATCACCCATGTCGCCTTCAATTTCCGCTTTAGGTGTAAGCGCCGCTACCGAGTCAACGATAACAACATCTACCGCACCTGAACGTACTAGCATGTCACAAATTTCTAACGCTTGCTCACCAGTATCAGGCTGAGATACCAATAGTTCGTCGATGTTTACGCCAAGTTTTTCAGCGTAAACTGGGTCTAGAGCGTGCTCAGCATCTACGAACGCACAGGTTTTCCCCTTCTTCTGCGCTTCAGCAATCACTTGAAGCGTTAGCGTTGTTTTACCCGACGATTCAGGACCGTAAATTTCTACTACACGCCCACAAGGCAAGCCACCTATACCTAGAGCGATATCAATGGTAAGTGAGCCAGTAGAAATCGCTTCAATATCCATGGCTTGGTTGTCGCCCAAGCGCATAATAGCGCCTTTACCAAACTGCTTTTCAATTTGGCCAACTGCGGCGGTTAAAGCTTTTGATTTGTTATCGTCCACGTATGTATCCTCTAGGATTTGCGGTTAAATTCTTTCTTGGTACTAATTTACATTCTTAACGACGAAGGGAGCTGTTATGTTTTAAAAACGCTGTACCTGCTTCATCTTAGTCAACTAATTGTTCGTTAACTGGCTAAACATCAATCAATTACCTTTGCTTTCAATTACTTGTTACACACTATTGTTAACGGTTTTACTAACTAGAAAGTAAACGTACCAAATAATGATCACATTCTATACTGTACAAGCATACAGTTTCAACCAGTGTTTTTAAATTTCGCTCAACATTTTAACTAAGTGCGTTACGGCAAAGCTAATAGCATGTTGTCGTACTTCGTCGCGATTGCCGCTAAACACCTGTTTAATTTGCGCTTCGTGTTCTCCACATAAAAAGCCAAACCACACTGTGCCTACTGGCTTTTCTTCGCTGCCACCGCCAGGCCCAGCGATGCCGCTTACGGTTACAACTAGCTGCGCACCGCTATTGCGTCGCACGCCTTCTGCCATTTCTTTTACCGTTTGCTTCGACACTGCACCATGTTCTTCTAGCGTCTGCTCGGTAACGCCTAATATGCTTTGCTTTGCATCATTTGAGTAGGTAACCCAAGATTGATTAAACCAGTCAGAGCTTCCAGAAACACTGGTAAAAGCAAAAGCGATTCCCCCACCTGTACAGGATTCTGCACTAGATACACTCCAACCTTTTGCTCTAAGTGCATCTCCTAGTGCCTGAACTTGCGCAGATAATGCGCTATCAAGCTTTAAAGGGCTGGCGTTTACCGTTGAATCAGTTGAAAATGTTGCGCTCATTTAGTTATACCTAGTTACACCTGTTGTGCTTTATCAGATCTTCGCTTGATCTTAGTGGGCGTGAGTTTATCATTTATTCCCCTTAACAGGCATTAAACCCAGCAACAAATTCGCAGAGGCATTTTTTTGGAATCACATACTCCTATGATGCGCCAGTACCTGACTATTAAGGCGCAGCATCCGAATATTTTACTATTTTATCGCATGGGCGACTTTTATGAGTTGTTTTACGACGATGCCAAAAAAGCTGCGGAATTACTGGATATATCGCTAACAGCAAGAGGGAAATCTGGCGGCGAGCCTATCCCTATGGCGGGTGTGCCCTATCATGCAGTGGAGAGCTACCTCTCGCGCTTAGTCAAAATGGGCGAGTCAGTAGCTATTTGTGAACAGGTAGGCGACCCAGCCACCAGTAAAGGCCCCGTTGAACGTGCAGTGCAGCGCATTGTTACACCAGGTACAGTCACCGACGAAGCGCTGTTAGAAGAACGCCGCGACAATATCCTAGCCGCTGTTTGCGGTCATAGTATGCATTATGGTCTGGCAACCCTAGATGTCACTAGCGGTCGTTTTGTTGTATTTGAATGCGATAGTGATGAAGGCCTACTGGCAGAGATTCAGCGCATTAACCCAGCAGAACTCCTCTACCCTGAAGGGTTTGAAAGTTTGGCTCTGGTTGAAAATCGTAAAGGGCTTAGACGCCGCCCTGAATGGGAATTTGACATCGATACCGCCACCGAACAGCTAAATGCTCAGTTTGAAACCAAAACGTTAGACGGCTTTGGTGTAAAAGGTATAACAAAAGGTCTAGGCGCAGCCGGCTGTGTTTTGCAGTATGTAAAAGATACTCAGCGCACGGCTTTGCCGCATATTCGACGTATTCAAACCGAGCAGCAAGACAGTCGTGTGCAGCTTGATGCTGCCACGCGTAGGAATTTAGAGCTTACTCATAATTTATCGGGTGGGCAGGAAAATACACTATTCAGCGTGATGGACACCACCACCACGGCCATGGGTAGTCGTATGCTACAGCGCGTTATTCATTCGCCTTTAACAGACCAGCATGAACTTCACAGCCGCCTTGATGCTGTTGAAACTTTCATTAACGACGACCCTGAGGATATTCGACTAGCGCTAAAACACATTGGTGATATAGAACGTATTATGGCTCGCTTAGCCCTTCGCTCTGCGCGCCCTCGTGACTTTGCTCGCCTAAAAAATGCATTTAATGCACTGCCTGATTTACAAGATGCTTTAGCTAGGTTCGATACAGGGCAAGTCAGAAGTATTAGCGAAACTATTGGCACTTACCCAGAGCTTCAAGCATTATTAAACGATGCCATTATTGATAATCCGCCAGTAGTAATACGGGATGGCGGCGTCATTGCCGAGGGCTACAACGCAGAGCTTGACGAACTGCGCAAGCTATCACAAGGCGCTACTGACTACCTAGATGCTATGGAGCAACGAGAGCGCGAGCGCACCGGCATTTCCACATTGAAAGTGGGCTATAATAAGGTCCACGGTTTCTTTATTGAGATTAGCCGAGCGAACAGTGCGTTAGCGCCTGCAGAATATATTCGCAGACAAACCCTTAAGAACACTGAGCGCTACATAACGCCAGAACTTAAAGAGCACGAAGATAAAGTATTAAGTAGCCAAGGCGCTGCACTTGCCCTTGAAAAGCAACTTTATGAAGCACTGTTCGACAATTTTTCGCCATACCTAAACAAGTTAATTGAAACGGCTTCTGCGCTTGCTAAGCTTGATGTACTGTGCTGTTTTGCTGAACGTGCCGTGTCACTTGATTGGTATCGCCCAAACCTAAGTCAAGAATGCGCACTTACCTATGATGCTGGTCGCCATCCTGTGGTTGAAAACGTGATGAAAGACCCTTTCATTGCTAACCCACTTCAGCTAGATACCGAACGCCGCATGTTAATCATTACCGGTCCTAACATGGGCGGTAAATCAACTTACATGCGACAAACCGCGCTGATTGCGTTACTAGCGTGTATTGGTAGCTTTGTACCTGCTGAAAACGCCCATATAGGAAAGCTTGACCGGATATTTACGCGTATTGGTGCATCGGATGATTTAGCCTCAGGTCGTTCAACCTTTATGGTTGAGATGACAGAAACGGCAAACATCCTAAACAATGCCACAGAAAACTCGTTAGTATTAATGGATGAAATAGGACGCGGCACCAGTACCTATGATGGTTTATCGCTGGCTTGGGCCTGTGCAAGTTACTTAGCAAAGCAGCTTAATGCTTATACCCTTTTTGCTACCCATTATTTCGAACTTACTGAACTTCCTGAAACACAAAGTGGCGTGGTGAACGTGCACTTAGACGCGATGGAGTTTGAAGATACTATACGTTTCATGCATACCGTATCAGAAGGCGCGGCGAGCAAAAGCTTTGGTTTACAGGTTGCCCAACTTGCAGGCGTACCGAAGGCGGTAATAAAAGCGGCACAACAGAGGCTTGCGGTGTTGGAATCATCACACCTTATGACCAGCACGGAAGATGGATCAGAGAACGCCAACGATGAGGCTTTTGTAGCGAAGAGCTCGGTAAAAGGTGCAAATAAAACAAGTGCCTCAGGCAAAGCCAAGACAAACTCAAAAGGCCAAGCGGAAATGTTATTTCCAGATAAACCACACCCGGTGGTAGAGACACTTGAAAATCTATCGCCCGATGAGCTATCACCGCGACAAGCGCTAGACCTTATTTACACGCTTAAGCGTCTAAGCCAGTCTTAAACCAAGCTTAAGCGCGTATAAATTGCGCATCATGTGGGCAAATTGATTGTCTGCCCACGTGATTTTGCGTATACTATTGCCCCGTCCAAAGTGTAGCTGGTTTTGTTCTAAACTCAGCCTACATTTACCATACAACCCAAACGTTCTAGGTTTCGCATGACAAATTATATTTTCGTCACAGGTGGTGTAGTTTCATCGCTAGGTAAAGGTATTGCTGCAGCATCGCTGGCCGCAATTCTGGAAGCTCGCGGTCTCACCGTAACCATGTTAAAACTCGACCCTTACATCAATGTCGACCCGGGCACTATGAGCCCTATCCAGCATGGTGAAGTATTTGTTACTGATGACGGCGCTGAGACCGACCTCGATCTTGGTCACTACGAGCGTTTTATTCGTACCCGCATGACCAAGCGCAACAACTTCACTACCGGCCGTGTATATGAAGAAGTGTTAAAGCGCGAGCGTCGCGGTGATTACCTTGGTGCAACTATTCAGGTTATCCCTCATATCACAAACGAGATTAAACGTCGTGTAATTGAAGGTGCTGAAGGTCACGATGTGGCTATCGTTGAAGTAGGCGGAACCGTGGGTGACATTGAGTCACAACCTTTCTTGGAGGCAATTCGCCAGCTTGGTACAGAAGTGGGCCGTGAGCGCGCTATGTTCATGCACTTAACGCTTGTACCTTATATGCCAGCGTCAGGTGAAGTAAAAACTAAGCCTACACAGCACTCGGTAAAAGAACTGCGCTCTATTGGTATTCAGCCAGACATTCTTGTGTGCCGTTCAGTTGGCGCACTACCAGCCAGCGAACGTTCTAAAATCGCTCTGTTCACCAACGTTGCTGATAAAGCTGTTATTTCACTTAAAGACGTGGACAGCATTTACCGTATTCCTGCTGCACTTAAAGCACAAGGCATGGATCAGCTAGTTGTAGACCGCTTTGGTTTAGAGTGCAACGAAGCGGACCTATCTGAGTGGGAACAAGTACTTTACGCAGAATCAAACCCTACTGCAGAAGTTAACATTGGTATGGTAGGCAAGTATGTTGAATTACCTGACGCTTATAAGTCTGTTAATGAAGCGCTTAAGCATGCTGGCCTTAAAAACCGTCTGACTGTGAACATCCACCACATTGACTCACAAGACGTGGAAAGCAAAGGCACACAAATTCTAGAGCAGTTAGACGCTATCTTAGTACCTGGCGGCTTTGGTGAGCGCGGTATAGAAGGCAAAATTGCGGCTGCCCGCTATGCGCGTGAAAACAAAGTCCCTTATCTTGGCATTTGCTTAGGTATGCAGGTAGCACTTATCGAATTCGCTCGTAATGTTGCGGGTATGGAAAACGCGAATAGCACAGAGTTTGACTCTGAAACCCCTTACCCTGTGGTCGGCCTTATCACTGAGTGGTTAGATGCTGCAGGAACAACTGAAACTCGTACAGAAAACTCGGATCTTGGCGGTACCATGCGTCTAGGTAGTCAGCTATGTCACCTTATTGAAGGTACAAAAGTTCACGAGATGTATGGCAATGCTGAGATTTACGAGCGTCACCGTCACCGTTACGAAGTAAATAATAACCTGCGCGACCAAATCGAAGCGGCAGGATTAACGGTAAGTGGTTTGTCCACTGACAAGCGACTTGTAGAAGTGGTGGAAATCCCTGATCATCCATGGTTCATTGCGGGCCAATTCCACCCTGAGTTCACATCAACTCCTCGGGATGGACACCCACTATTTACTGGTTTCGTTGCTGCGGCAGGAAAATACCAGAAAGAAAATCACTAATTTCTAATAAAAGGGGCGCTCTCTCCCGTTGCTCCCCATTCAATTGTTGAGGAAAAAACATGGCGAAAATTAGTCGCATTATCGGACGCGAAATCTTAGATTCACGCGGTAACCCTACTGTAGAAGCAGACGTATATTTAGAATCAGGCGTAATGGGCCGAGCTGCAGCACCATCTGGTGCCTCTACTGGTAGCCGCGAAGCACTAGAACTACGCGACGGCGACAAGTCTCGTTACCTAGGTAAAGGTGTAACAAAGGCAGTTGCAGCAGTTAACGATACCATCGCGCCAGCACTTATCGGCAAAGATGCACTAGCACAAGCTGATATCGACGGCATCATGATTGACCTTGATGGCACAGAAAACAAAGAGACTCTTGGCGCAAACGCGATCCTTGCGGTATCTCTTGCTGTAGCTAAAGCGGCAGCGGCGGAAAAGGGCGTAGCGCTTTATGAGCACATTGCAGACCTAAACGGTACTGCTGGTCAGTACTCAATGCCTGTACCTATGATGAATATCATTAACGGTGGTGAGCACGCTGACAACAACGTAGACATTCAAGAGTTCATGGTACAGCCAGTTGGCGCGAAGAGCTTTAAAGAAGCACTACGTATGGGTGCTGAAATCTTCCACGCACTTAAGAAAGTACTTTCAGCTAAAGGCCTTAACACGGCTGTTGGCGACGAAGGTGGTTTTGCGCCTAACCTTAGCTCAAACGCTGAAGCACTAGCTGTTATCGTTGAAGCCGTTGAAAATGCTGGCTACAAAATGAATGAAGACATCACGCTAGCGCTAGACTGTGCGGCGTCTGAATTCTACAAAGAAGGCAAATACGTACTATCTGGTGAAGACAAAAGCTTCGATTCAGAAGCGTTTGGCGACTATCTTGCAGACCTTTCTTCACAGTATCCAATCGTATCGATTGAAGACGGCCTAGACGAAAGCGACTGGGACGGCTGGGCGAGCCTAACTAAGAAGATTGGTGACAAAGTACAGCTAGTTGGCGACGACTTATTTGTAACTAACACTAAAATTCTTAAGCGCGGTATTGATAACGGTATTGGTAACTCAATCCTTATCAAGTTCAACCAAATTGGTTCACTAACTGAAACTCTTAACGCTATTAAAATGGCGAAAGACGCGGGCTTTACAGCGGTTATCTCTCACCGTTCAGGTGAAACTGAAGATGCGACCATTGCTGACCTGGCAGTAGGTACAGCGGCGGGCCAAATTAAGACTGGTTCACTATGTCGTTCTGACCGTGTTGCTAAGTACAACCAATTGCTTCGTATTGAAGAAGCACTTGGCGACGCAGCAACTTATAAAGGCCGCAGCGAAATTAAAGGTCAATAAGTTTAGCCCTAAAGTGGCTTAACTCACTTTTTAAAAGGCACCAGCGTAATACGCGGTGCCTTTTTTTGTATGTGATAAGTAACAATACTCTCGTCGAGCTTGTTCTCTGCTCTCTGCTCTCTGTTCTCTGTTCTCTGTTCTCTGTTCTCTGTTCTCTGTTCTCTGTTCTCTGTTCTCTGTTCTCTGTTCTCTGTTCTCTAGAAAGCTTAAAGCGAATCTCAGCCCCTTCAATCAATCTCTTATGGTTTTAGTTACTCAGTGAAGACATCTTGCTCAGTGACGATATGAGAATTTCAGTAAACTAAGTTCGCACATGAATTCAATAGGGAAGGCAAGTCTCTAAAAATAGATAAATAGCGACAATACGAGGGCTATTAAAAAACAAAAAAAGCCCTAACTGGCGTTAGGGCTAATGCACACATCACAACCACACTTTGTGATCTAGGGTGTAGTTACTGCCGCGTGCCACGGCAGTTGTTTTACAAATTAAAAACGATAGTTTGCACCTACAGTAATTCTTCGGTCAGTAAGACCTTGGAAGCACAGAAGTGAGCCTTCGTTAACACAGTACTGCTCTACTTCAGACTCAGTAATGTTTACTGCCTCAACACCAATATTAAGGTTTTCGTTAACATCGTAAGTCACACTTGCATTTAACTGACCACGGTCAGCTTGTACCGCAGGGAAGCCCCATGGGAAGCTAGATGTACTACCGAAGTCGTCGGTACGATACGCTTCACGCCATGTGTAGCGCATACGAGCAGATAAGCCAAACTTCTCGTAGTAAAGCGTAATGTTGTAAGCA
>JAXHTT010000070.1:0-18769 GCA_034190055.1 Pseudomonadota bacterium
TCGGTCAAATAGCGTTTGCGCTTTTTCTCAGTAAGCGTTTGCATATCAACCACCACTAGCCCGTCGATACAGTCGTTAAAATCTGGGTCGACATTAAAGCCTAAAAATGCCACCCCGCCGTCTTTAGCCACTTCAGAATACTGCTTATACAGCGTTGGTACGTTTACGCCCATGTTAGCCAGTAAGTGCTTTAGCTGCGTAAATTCCGCCTTGTAATCGTTACCTGTAAATTGATGTAACGCGTCGTTCGCCATTTGATAAGGTCGCTTGCAAGTCGCTTCGCCAAACTTCGCAGGAAAATACGTTGAGTAGAATTGTACCAGTAAATCTTTGGCCGGCTCAGGGTAGGTGTTGCTGAGTGACACCGCACCAAAAAGATAGCGATATTTAGGATATCGCCCTAAAAATGCCCCAATACCAAACCACAAGTAATCTAAACTGCGTTTGCCCCAGTAGCGAGGCTGCACAAAGCTTCGTCCTAACTCTAAACCTTGCTTAAATAGTTTTTCATTGTTTTTACCATAGTTAAACAAGGTTGCAGAGTAGAGCCCGGTAGGGTGGTCTTCTGTGGTCAAAAGTTCTGCATCGCCAAAACGATAAGCGCCAACGATTTCTAAATCGCTGTCATCCCACAGCACCAAGTGATAATAATAAGAATCGTATTGATCAATATCTCTGCGCTTATTAGTGCCTTCGCCCACCGCGCGAAACGCCACTTCTCGTAAGCGACCTATCTCACGCATAATTGGCGAGCAGCTTTTGTGCTGGTACAGGTAAATAGATTTTCCATCACCGGTCTCACCGAGATGTTCACATTCTCGCATAGCACGAGCCAGTTCTTTTCTGTCTTCTGGCGGAGCTATGGAAGCCTGTGTTTCGAATACGCCTTTTTTGTTGTTACCTATGCGATATAGATGGCGCTTAAACAGCTTTACCTGCTCTTTCAGTGGAATAGAGTTTTGCTGATATGCTTCAAAAGGGATAAGTTCGCCTATACGCATGGGCAAGTGCTTTTTGCGTTGTTTAAACATCTCTTTTACCAGCAGAGCAGTGGCGAGTGGCTTGTATACCATGGACACGCCATAAAAAAGCGGGCTATTTTTAGCATCAATATAAACTGGTAATATTGGCGCTTTCGCCTGCTTCGCAATACGTAAAAAACCTGTGTGCCACCTGGTGTCACGAACGCCTTGTGGGCGCAAACGAGAGACTTCTCCTGCGGGAAAAATCAGTATCGCCCCATCACTATTTAGATGTGATTGAATAGCGGTCAAATGCTGCTTTGGTGTACCGCCTTGCATGTTGTTAACCGGTAGCAGCATTTCGTGAAGTGGCTCGATCGCCATAAGCATTTCGTTAGCGACCACTTTCAAATCGTGACGCACTTCACTTACCAGTTTAATTAAGGCAAGAGCGTCAAGCGAGCCAATTGGGTGGTTGGCAATGATCACCACTTTCCCTTCACTAGGAATGCGCTCTTTTTCTACATCGCGGGTGGAATAGCTGATATTGAAGTATTCCAAGACTTGCTCAACAAAATCAATATCTTCATAGTGTGGGTAGGTTTCACCAAACTCTGTAATTTCACGTTCATGGAGTAGGTGTCTTAATACGAAAGACAGCGATTTAAATAGAATAGGGTTGTTCGCTACTTGAGGATAATGCTTGTTCAGTACGTCGTTTACAGTAAACATAGAACCTGTTTCTCTTTCGGTTTTGGCGAACAATAGCAAGACAATATGACGCTTTTTACACACTTTGATGGCAGTTATTTGACAGTGTTAAAAAAGTGTTATGAGTGCTGGCTCGACAAGTTGGTTAGGCATAGATGCGTACAGCAAAAGCATTAGTGGGGGCTATAGGCGCCCCCTTCAAAAGATGCGGTAACTATGCCGCTTTTGAACGAGACGTCTTGGCTGCGATAGAGGTTACTGTAGCTGATTCTAGTGAATCGAGATAATGAATGAGTGATAGATTACCATCCATGTCTTCTGACAATGCACTGCAGTTCTCAACCCAGTCACCATCGTTGATATAGTGAATACCGTTTTCAAAGCTGCTTTCAGGATGGTGAATATGTCCGCACACTACACCATCAAGTCCCATTTCATCGGCGCGCCTACAACATGCTTCTCGATATCGAGCAATGGCTTCATTCGCACCCTTGATGTGCTTTTTAATATAGCCGGCGAGTGACCAGTATTCTCGCTTACGCCACGCGCGTAGGCGATTGAACTCTCTGTTTAGAAAGAGCAGCAGGTCGTAACCTTTATCGCCAATCCACGCATGGAATTTGCCCAAAGTCACATCGCCATCGAACTGATCGCCATGTAAGACTAAATAACGTTTCCCTTGCGCCGTGGTGTGCACCAGCTCTCGCTCTATTTCGATATCACCGAAGGCCATACCAGAATATGACTGAATTGGCTCATCGTGGTTGCCAGGCAAATACACCACACGGGTTCCGTCCTGGCTCATTTGCATAAATTTGTGCATTACTTGATTATGGGCTTTTGGCCATCGAAATTGTTTGGTCATTTGCCACATATCAACAATGTCGCCCACCAAATATAAGGTGTCTACTGTGATGCTATCTAAGAAGGAGAGTAAGTATTCAGCTTTGCAATCGCGATTTCCCAGGTGAATATCTGAAAGCCAAAGTGTTCGATAGTGTGTCTTTTTCATAGCGATTTCCCAAAGCGATGCCTTGGACCGTCACTATAGGTCTGCAAATTGACACTAACGTGACGCTTGCTTGACCATTGTGTTACAGCAGTACAAATACGCGCTATAACCCCAACTTATTTGTCACTTCTAAAAGCTTCTCTCGCATCCAAATATTTACTAAATCCTCATCGGCGTTTTTATGCCAGTACATGTGAACGGGAAGGGGAGGCACTTCAAACGGAAGAGGTAAAGTCTCGATATCGAATTTATTACTGAATTGTTTGGAGAATCGCGCTGGCATGGTTAGCAAAAGATCGCATTGGCTAACTACGTTAACGGCGGCAAAGTAGTGTTCACACTGCAATGCGATGTTGCGATGTAAATTGTGCTGAGCAAGGGCGAGATCTACGGTATCCAGCTTAGAGTCTTTCAAAGTCACAAGTGCATGCTGTGCCGCTGAGTAGTTTTCAATACTGGGGGTGTCTAGGTAACTATTTGTTGGCGCACACACTACTACAAAGGTTTCTTCGCAGATAAATTGTGAACGAATGTCACGGCTGGTGGGGACTAACGCGTCAATTACGATATCAAGCTCTTTAGCGGCTAATGCGGGAGCAAGCTCGGGCCAGGTAACCTGTCTGCTATTTACCGTGATATTCGGAGTATTTTGAACAAGCTCAGGAATTAACGTTGGGAAGAAAATAGATTCTAAAATATCGCGCAGCCCTAGGTTAACAGAGCGTGGTTTATCACCTATGTCGAAGTCCACTTTGCCTTTTAATGTATTTTCAAGAGTTTCAATTGATGTCACGACCGATGCAATGATGCCTTGGCAGAACGGCGTAGGGATAACTTGTCGTCCATTGCGAACAAACAGCGGGTCATCGAATTTTTCTCGAAGTCGACCTAACGCATGACTTACCGCAGGCTGAGTAATGTGCAGTGCATTGGCCGCTTTGGTAATGCTGCCATGCTCATAGACTGCACGTAGCACCACAAACAAATTAAAATCTATTTTTCCATGCATAGTATTTATGGGCTTACATAATAAGTCATCATTTTTGTTTATTATTAATCAGAGTACACTGGCTTAAATGTTAATAAAAGGTTTCTTTAATAGAAGTTTTTTTTGTAAGGGGCGTGTGCATGCAGGCATCTGTACTTACCGAGGTATTGTTACCTCTCGCTTTGGCCTTTGTTATGTTTGGCATGGGGTTGACCCTAACCCTTGCTGACTTTGCCCGGCTGATTAAAGCGCCTAAGGCGGTAATAACAGGCTTTATAGGTCAAATTATCTTGTTACCTTTGTTAGCCTTAGGTTTATGTATCGCGTTTGGGGTGCCCGACTATATTGCCGTTGGGGTAATGGTTTTGGCAGCATGTCCTGGCGGTACCACCAGTAATTTAATTAGCCATATTGCAAAAGCCAATCTGGCCCTTTCAGTTAGCTTGACCGCAATTTCAACTATTGCCTGCGTGTTCACTACGCCATTTATTATTCAATTTGCTCTTAACTACTTTGTTAAAGAAAACGCACCTGAATTTTCTATTCTACAAACGGTGACGGGGCTAGTGGGTATATCAATATTCCCAGTGATAATAGGAATGACTATTCGCCATTTTAAAAGTGGCGTCGCTATGAAAACAGAAAACTTTTTTCGTCAGTTTTCTATGTACTTTATGTTACTCATGATAATTGGTGTGCTTATCTCAGAAAGAGATAGCTTAGCGGCATCTTTTGAAAGTGCCTTTCTAGTTTGTTTAGCGTTAAACCTCTTATCAGTATTGTTAGGACTTATGCTTGCCAAGATCTCAGCATTGGCATTTAAAGACTCGCTTACCCTTGCTATTGAAATAGGCGTGCAAAACGCGGCACTCGCCATGCTCATATGTATTACTTTTTTACAAGCGCCTGACTACGCCATTGCCCCTGGTGTTTACGGTATAGCAATGTACATCGGTCCTGCCTTATTAGCGCTGTGGGCAAAGAGAAATGCAAAGATAGCTGTGAAAACAACGCCAAAAGTACTCGTGAAATAATAATAAATAGGAAACACATGATGCGTATATTGATTACCGGTGGTGCTACCGGCTTAGGTCAGGCCATTGCCCTAAAATGGGCGGAAAAATGGGTAAGCAAAGATATAAGTATTTGCATTGCAGACATTAACCAAGAGAGGGGAGATGAAACGGTAGATATGCTTTCTGCACAAGGTGCAAATGCGTTTTATGTACACTGCGATATAACCTCCGATAGTGACGTTAAAGCACTAGCGCAAACTATCGAAACTCGTTGGGGCGGCGTGGACTATGTGTTTAATAACGCCGGGGTCGCTACGGGCGGTAGTCTTTTAGACGAGACTATCGAGCAGTGGCAATGGGTATTCAATATTAACGTGTTAGGCATGGTGAGAGTAAGTCGTGCGCTATTACCGTTAATGCGCAAGCAAGGCAGTGGTTACTTTATTAACATTGCCTCGCAAGCAGGGCTTACGCCTATTCCTTATATGGGAAGCTATAACTCAGTTAAAGCCGCTGTAGTATCGTTTTCTGAAACCATGAAGTTGGAACTAGCACCAGACAATATAAACGTTAGTGTGGTATGCCCCAGCTTTTTCAAAACAAATTTAGATGAGTCGATGCGAAGCAATAATCCAGCTTCGCATAAAATGATTAACAAGTTTTTCGCTAAGGCAGATATGACTAAAGAAAAAGTAGCAGAGTCAATATATCAACAAGTCGGTCAAGGGAAATTCCTTATTCTCACTCACAAGTTAGGAAAACGTGCGTTCTTACTTAAAAAGTTGTTACCCACTCAGCGCTATATAAGCAATATGCTCAATCAGACTAAAACGATGAAACGAGCAATGGAAAAGCATAGTTAAGGGCAAAAAAATAATTAATAAGTGCTTACTAATTACTAGATTTGAATAAGCGTTTTGTACAAGAATTAAAAGAAGAATGATATATGCAGCAACAGGTAGTAGACAAAGCAGATAGCGTGCGAGCAGGAGAAGAGTTAGATGTGGGTGCAGTGCACAGTTGGCTTAAAGGACATATTGATGCATCTAATCCAGTCGTGGCAGCTGCTATAAAAAGTAGCGAGACTTTACCAAAAGTAACCCAATATTCCGGTGGCGCTTCTAATTGGACGTATTGCTTAGACTATGAAGGCAGTAGCCAAGACGATAACCAGCAAACGTCGTTAATTTTGCGCAGAGCACCCGCAGGTACAAAAGCTAAAGGGGCCCACGATATGGGGCGAGAGTTTCGGTTACAGCATGCCTTAAAGCCTGTTTATCGCTATGTACCAGAGATGCTTGGGCTTTGCGAAGATGAAACTATAATTGGCACTGAGTTCTACGTGATGGAGAAGTTTACCGGTGTGATACCCCGCAAGAACTTACCCAAAGGCTTAAACACGTCTGAGCAGCAAACCAAGCAACTCTGCACTAATGTACTTGATAGCTTAATTGAGCTTCATAAGGTTGATTACCAAAAAGCGGGGCTTGAGCACTTAGGTAAAGGTGTTGGGTACATTGAGCGGCAAATTAGTGGCTGGAGCGAGCGCTATAGCAAAGCAAAAACCTGGAACGTACCTTCGGGGAAAAAAATTATGCGCTGGCTAGAGAGCAACATGCCTAACAAAGAGCGCATTTGTATTACCCACAATGACTTTAGATTCGATAACGTGGTGTTAAAGCCGGATAACTATACCAAAATCATCGGTGTTTTGGATTGGGAGTTGGCTACGTTAGGCGACCCGCTTATGGACTTAGGCAACACCTTGGCGTATTGGGTACAAGCGGATGATGACTTTTTGGCTCAATCAACGCGTCGCCAGCCGACTCACTTACCCGGTATGCTAACTCGAAAGCAGGTGGTTGCGTACTACTGCAAAGAGATGGAGATAGATGTAGATGATTTTACTTTTTATGAGGTGTACGGGCTTTTCCGTTTAGCCGGTATTGCTCAGCAAATCTACTATCGATACCACCACAAGCAAACCAATAATCCAGCGTTTAAAAACTTTTGGATCTTTATTCATTACTTAATGTGGCGTTGTAATAAGGCCATAAAAGCATCAGGAAAACTATAATGACAACAAGACGCAATATTCTGATCACAGGCGCGAGTTCAGGCTTAGGCAAGGGAATGGCGATTGAGTTTGCCAAGCAAGGCTGTAACTTGGCGCTATGTGCAAGACGCTTTGAGAACTTAGAAAAACTGAAAGAAGAATTGCATTCAATTAACCCAAACATTGATGTGTATATTCGCTCGCTGGATGTCAACGATCATGACGCAGTGTTTGAAGTGTTCGATGCATTCAAAGCTGATATGGGGACCCTTGATAGAGTCATTGTGAACGCAGGCATGGGCAAGGGCGCGTCAATTGGCACCGGATATTTCCACGCTAACAAGCAAACGGCGGTGACTAACTTTGTGTCGGCATTAGCGCAGTGCGAGGCGGCAATGGCCATCTTTAGGGCGCAAAATAGTGGGCATCTAGTGACGATTTCATCCATCAGTGCGGTGCGCGGCTTTAGGCGTGCTATGACTGTATACGCGGCAACAAAAGCAGGGCTTACATCAATGACTGAAGGCATTCGAATGGATGTAATGAACACGCCGATTAACGTCACCTGTATTCACCCCGGTTTCATTCGCAGCGAGATAAACGAAAAAGTAGAGAAGGTGCCGTTTATCGTTGATACCGACGTGGGCTGTCGCGCAATGGTGAATGCAATCAATAAAGAAAAGGCGAATGCGTTTGTGCCAAGCTGGCCGTGGGCCATCCTTCATTGGATCATGCGTATTGCACCGGCAAGCTCAATAAGAAAAATGAGCTGAGTGAGTAATACTAGTCCGTATAGTTAATTTTCTATGCGGACTGGTATGAAAAGCAGATACAAAAAAAGCGCCGAAAGGCGCTTTTTTAACTACTAATCGTAAAGATTAACCTAGTGCTTTGATTTGTGCAGCTAGACGGCTCTTATGACGAGCAGCTTTGTTCTTGTGAATCAAGCCTTTAGTAGCCATTCTGTCAAGTACTGGAGTAGCAGCAGTAAGTGCAGCTTGTGCCGCTTCTTTGTCACCGCTTGCAATTGCAGCGATAACTTTCTTGATGCTTGTACGAGTCATTGAACGACGGCTAGCGTTGTGCTGACGACGCTTTTCGGCTTGGATTGCACGCTTCTTAGCAGACTTAATGTTAGCCAAGGTGTAACTCCCAAAATAAATTCATGTCAAAAACGAGGGTGCGGATTGTGCCTACCAAACGCCCAAATGTCAAACGATTTAAAACTTAAATCGTTCCGCATTAAAACGCGCAAGCTATTGAACACAAAGTATGCTCAACACGTTGCACATTCTTTGCGACATTTCTCTGCGACATTTTTTGAAAGAGAGCCATAACGGAATTCTTTCAGGACATTCAAGCGATAGACATGCATAAAAAACAGCACCCCATATCGGGCGCGGATTATAGCAAGAAAGTTGTTAAAGGTGCACAACTATTTTGAATAAATCGTTTCGTAGACCATAGGCTTTCGCTATTATGGCTCGCTTGCAACCTATTGTTGCCGCTTTACGCCTAGCAGACGCCTTTAATTAGTTTTTTAAAAAGCGTTTGCTGTTCAGCCTATTTTTACCTCTATTGGAAGTGTGACGTGTCACGGAAGTTATTAAAATCTGGTCTTATCGTCAGTATTATGACCCTAGTCTCGCGGGTACTAGGCCTGGTACGCGACGTTGTTGTTGCCAAGCTTATGGGGGATGGGGCAGCTGCTGACGTATTTTTCTTTGCGAACAAAATCCCTAATTTTCTTCGTCGTCTGTTTGCTGAAGGCGCATTCGCGCAAGCCTTTATTCCGGTATTAACCGAAGTTCACGAAAACGACGACAAAAAGCAGTTGAGAGAATTTGTTGCCAAAATTAGCGGTACCTTAGGCGCTATTGTGTTTGTAGTATCTATTATTGGTGTTATTGCATCACCTGTCTTGGCAGCCCTCTTTGGTACCGGTTGGTTTATGGCATGGCTTGAAGGTGATGAAGCGGGCGACAAGTTTGTGCTTGCGTCAACCATGCTAAAAATCACCTTTCCTTACTTAGCATTTATCTCCTTAACAGGGTTAGCTGGCGCAATACTCAATACCCTTAACAAATTTGCGATTGCCGCTTTCACTCCTGTTTTACTAAACGTATGTATTATCGCGTGTGCAATATATTTAGCACCTGAATTGGAGCAGCCTGCATACGCACTCGCATGGGGCGTGTTTATAGGTGGTATTGTACAGTTCTTGTTTCAACTACCGTTTTTGTTCAGGGCTGGGCTTTTGGTAAAGCCGAAGTGGGGCTGGCACGACAAAAATGTGGTTAAAGTGCGTACCCTTATGATCCCCGCATTATTCGGTGTGTCAGTAGGGCAGATTAACTTGCTGTTTGATACCTTTATCGCCAGCTTTTTAGTTACCGGCTCCATAAGCTGGTTGTATTATTCTGACAGGCTGCTTGAATTCCCCTTAGGATTGTTTGGTATCGCCATCGCTACGGTCATTCTACCTACGCTGTCTAGAAATCACGTAAGCAATAACCCCAAAGCCTTTGCTGCGAATATCGACTGGGCGTTTCGCATGGTGTGTTTATTGGGCATTCCGGCAGCAGTAGGGCTTGGCGTAATGGCAAGGCCTATTTTAACTGTTATATTCCAACGCGGTGCGTTTACTGCTGAAACGGCAATCATGGCCTCTTATTCGCTTACTGCGTATTCTTTTGGCTTACTCAGCTTTATGCTGGTAAAAATTCTTGCGCCAGGTTTTTACTCCCGGCAAGACACCAAAACGCCGGTGAAATTTGGTATTTGGTGTATGGTCGCTAACATGGTGTTTAACGTAGTTCTTGCTATACCTTTTGGTTATGTAGGTTTAGCTATTGCAACTAGCATGTCAGCAACGCTCAACGCTGCTTTGCTGTATATAACGCTTCACCGTCAGGGAGTGTTTGCTTTAAGCCGCACATCGGCTCTTTTTATTGCGCGTGTGATAATTGCAAGTGCTGCCATGGGCGGGCTTATTTATTATCGAGACAAAGGCTTAGGCTTCTTTGATTTATCGCTTTCTGCCCAAATGTTAGAGGTAGGAACAACCATTTTGCTATCGGTGATAGTATTTATGACCTCCATGCTCGTGCTGGGCATGCGGCCGAGGCACTTCAGAAGCGGTGGCGAGTAACTTCTAGTAAGAGTGATTCGATAGAGCATGAATGGTGCACGCGCTTGGTATTGTGCTCGCGGTCGGCTATAATCGCGAGCTTTGAATTTCTAGCAGTTAAAAGGTAGTGGCTAACAGTGGAATTTATCCGCGGGCTAAACAATGTAAAACCACACCACAAGGGGTGTGTGCTCACTATCGGTAAGTTCGATGGTGTACACCGTGGTCATCAAGCTGTGCTGGCAAATGTGCTTGAAAAAGCGAAATCGCTATCACTTCCAGCCACCGTGATGGTCTTTGAACCGCAGCCTGAAGAAGTTTTTATGCCTGATAAAGCGCCAGCGCGTATTAGCCCGCTTCGTGAAAAATACGAATTGCTGAGCCAGCAAGGTGTAGATAGACTGCTTGCAGTGCGCTTTAACGCCGAGTTTGCAAAGCAAAGTGCCAACACTTTTGTCCACGACCTGCTGGTAGACAAACTAGGTGTTAAATTCCTAGTGGTGGGTGATGACTTCCGTTTTGGCAATGGCCGTAAAGGTGACTTCGAGATGCTTGAAGCGGCGGGACGTCAGTATGGCTTCGATGTAGTAAGCACCCAAAGTTTTACCATGCATGCACATCGCATAAGCTCTACAGCGGTGCGAGAAGCGTTGGCTGACAGTGATTTCGGGCTATCTACCGAAATGCTAGGCCGCCCTTTTGCAATTCACGGTAGGGTTGTACATGGCGAGAAAAAAGGCCGCACTATTGGTTTTCCCACCGCGAATGTCATGCTAAAACGTCAGAAAACGCCAATTCACGGTGTGTTTGCGGTGCGTGTTGATGTTGATGGTAAGCACTTTAATGGCGTTGCGAACATTGGCACCCGTCCCACTGTTAACGGAGTACGAAACCAGCTTGAAGTTCACATTTTCGATTTGTCATCCGACCTATATGGTAAGCCCATAACGGTGTTTCCGATGGCAAAAATAAGAGATGAAATTAAGTTTGATTCTTTCGATGCGTTGAAAAATCAAATTCAAGCGGATGCGGCGCAAGCGCGTCTGTTATTAGCATAGTTAAACGTGATAAAGTCACGTCAAGTTTCTGCGCGTATTGGTTTTATTGAGCTCGATTTTTTAAACGTGGCTCCTTGATCGTGATACCTGCAAGAGCATTTTAGTGCTACAACATATTTCGTCGGCCTCGCGTCAGTGAGGGCGACACCCAGTTTTACGTTGAATCTTTCAAATTCAGCATTTTAATTTGAACATCGCAAAATGAATATCGCCTTCACAATGTTTTCGTGCATTGGGTGAACATTAAGGTAACCGGATAATACAATTTTATGAGTGATTACAAAGCCACACTGAACCTTCCAGAAACTGCGTTTCCGATGCGCGGTAACCTTGCTCAGCGCGAGCCGAAAATGCTTAAAGACTGGCAGGAAAAAGGGGTATACAGCAAGATTCGTGAAGCGAAAAAAGGTAAAAAGCCGTTTATTCTTCACGATGGTCCTCCTTATGCGAATGGCGATATTCACATTGGTCACGCGGTTAATAAAATTCTTAAAGACATTATTGTAAAGTCGAAAACCCTTTCTGACTTCGATTCTCCGTACGTTCCTGGGTGGGACTGTCACGGTTTGCCGATTGAATTGATGGTAGAAAAGAAAGTTGGTAAGCCAGGTAAGAAAGTTACGGCGGCTGAATTTCGTCAAAAGTGTCGCGAATATGCACAAAAGCAAATTGACGGCCAAATGGCTGACTTTAAACGCTTAGGTGTATTCGGTGAATGGGATAACCCATATAAAACCATGGACTTCAAATCTGAAGCCGACATCATTCGTGCATTAAGTAAAATTGTAGACTCTGGTCACTTAGAAAAGGGCTTTAAGCCTGTTCACTGGTGTACAGACTGTGGTTC
This sequence comes from Pseudomonadota bacterium, assembly GCA_034190055.1. Classification (GTDB taxonomy): domain Bacteria; phylum Pseudomonadota; class Gammaproteobacteria; order Enterobacterales; family Alteromonadaceae; genus Alteromonas. Next base: position 11,781 of record JAXHTT010000070.1, read on the forward strand.
AGCACTTGCTGAAGCAGAGGTTGAATACAAAGACAAAGTTTCTCCGGCTATCGACGTTAAGTTCCCAGTAGCTGATGTTGCTGCAATTGCAGAAGCGTTCGGCGTATCTGAAAGCGACTTAACCTCACACAAAGCTGGCGTTGTTATTTGGACGACTACACCGTGGACGCTACCTGCCAACCGTGCAATTAGCTTACACCCTGAACTTACTTACGCAATTGTTGAGGTTCAGCCGTCAAACGAATGGTTAGTGGTAGCGCAGGACTTGCTTGAAAGCTGTATGAATCGTTACGGCGTAGAAGATTTCCGTGAAGTGGCAACCTGTACTGGCGAAGCACTTGATAAGCTTAAAGTGAATCACCCATTCTTAGACCTTGAAGTGCCGCTAATTCTGGGCGACCACGTTACAACAGAATCTGGTACTGGCTGTGTTCACACCGCGCCTGCTCACGGTGTTGACGACTTCAACGTTAGCAAACAATACGATATCGAAGTGTACAATCCGGTAGGTAATAATGGTGTGTACCTTGAAAACACGCCTTTATTTGCAGGTAAGTTTGTATTTAAAGCCAACGATGAAATTATTGAAACGGTTAAAGAGAAGGGCAACCTTGTCTTGAACGTTAAATACGAGCATAGCTACCCGCACTGCTGGCGCCACAAAACGCCAATTATTTTCCGCGCTACGCCTCAATGGTTTGTTAGCATGGATAAGAAAGGCCTTCGCGCCGATTCACTGGAACAAATTAAACAAACCAAATGGATCCCAGATTGGGGCCAAAACCGCATTGAAAAAATGGTTGAAGGTCGTCCAGACTGGTGTATTTCTCGCCAACGTACGTGGGGCGTGCCTATTCCTTTATACGTGCATAAACTTACCGGTGAAATTCACCCTGAGTCTGCGGCATTAATGGAAAAAGTGGCGCAAGAAGTTGAAGCGAAAGGCATACAAGCGTGGTGGGATCTCGATGATGCAGCACTGCTTGGTAGCGAGCTAGACAACTACGAGAAAGTAACCGATACCCTAGATGTATGGTTTGATTCAGGGGTTACCCACTACTTTGTTGTAGACCGTCGCGATGACATTCCGGCATCTGCCGATTTATACCTTGAAGGTTCAGACCAACACCGTGGTTGGTTTATGTCTTCGCTTATGTCCTCTACTGCAATGCACGGTCACGCACCTTATAAAGAAGTGCTAACCCACGGCTTTACGGTAGACGCCCATGGCAGAAAAATGTCGAAGTCGGTAGGTAACGTTGTAGCGCCTCAAGAAGTTACTAACAAACTAGGTGCTGATATCCTTCGTTTATGGGTGGCGTCTACTGACTATCGCGGCGAGATCGCAGTATCAGATGAAATCTTAAAGCGCGCTGCAGACAGCTATCGTCGCGTTCGTAATACCGCGCGCTTCCTTCTTGCTAACCTTAACGGTTTTGAAGTTAAAGATGCGGTTGCAGAAGACGATATGGTTGCCCTTGACCGCTGGATTGTTGCTCGCGCTAAAGCGCTTCAAGAAGAGCTTATCGAAGCGTATGAAAAATACGACCTACTAGTCGTGTCACAAAAACTTACGCACTTCTGTTCAATTGAGCTGGGTTCATTCTATTTAGACGTAATTAAAGATCGTCAGTATACAGCCAAAGCAGATGGCTTGGCCCGTCGCTCATGCCAAACGGCCATGTATCATATCATTGAAGCCTTAGTTCGTTGGATGGCGCCTATCACCAGCTTCACTGCCCAAGAAATTTGGGAAACACTACCAGGTGAGCGAAGCGAGTTTGTATTTACTGAAACCTGGTACGAAGGTTTCAGTAACTTTACGCAAAGCGATACGTTTAACGATGCCCTATGGCATCAGGTGCTAAGTGTAAAAGACGCTGCAAACCAAGCAATGGAGCAGGCGCGTAAAGATGGTGAATTGGGTGGTTCACTTGAAGCGAGTATCTCGCTTTATGCTACCGAGTCACTTTATAACGTACTCGCTAAACTAGAAGACGAATTGCGCTTTGTGCTTATTACGTCAGGCGTTTCGTTAACTAAAGTCGACGATGCTCCGACTGATGCGAAAGCCACAGATGTTGAAGGTCTATGGCTAAGCGTTCATAAGGCAAGTGGCGAAAAATGCGTGCGCTGTTGGCATCACCGTGAAGACGTTGGTTCACACGAAGGTCACGAAGAGCTTTGTGGTCGCTGTGTAACAAACATCGACGGAGATGGAGAAGAGCGCCACTATGCTTAAGCTTTTTCGCGAAACGGGGTTGCGGTTTCTATGGATAAGCGCGATTGCGTTTATCCTTGACCAGTGGAGTAAGTACACGGTTATCGATAGCATGTCGCTGTATCAGTCGATACAGGTACTACCGTTTTTTAACTTTACTTACGTGCATAATTACGGCGCCGCATTCAGCTTTCTAGAAAATGCCGGTGGTTGGCAGCGTTGGTTTTTTACTGCCATTGCCGTTGTAGTAAGTGCAGTTATTTTGTGGTGGCTTAAACAGTCACCCCGTTCACAAAAAATGCTGCCGGTTGCATTTGCCTTTATCTTAGGTGGTGCGCTAGGAAACGTTTACGACCGTTTAGTTCATGGTTATGTCATCGACTTTTTGGATTTTTACGTAAACAATTACCACTGGCCGGCGTTTAATATTGCCGATAGTGCCATATTCATAGGTGCGGCTTTACTCATCATCGACATGTTTAAAAATGGCGATAAAAAAAGTGAAGAAGACGCAGACGCGCAAGTAAGTGGCGCGAAAAGTAGCGAAACCATTAAGTAGTATTCGGAAAGGTTATGACAGATTCTTTAGTAATTGGCGCAGATAGCGAAGTTATTCTTCACTTCGATTTAAAACTTGAAGACGGCTCCGCTGCTGACAGCACTCGAGTTAACAACAAACCTGCCAAAATGGTAATGGGTGACGGCAGCCTGACCCCCAATTTTGAAGCGTGTTTACTCGGGCTTGCAAAGGGCGACAAAAAGTCATTTACATTAGGCCCTGAAGATGCTTTTGGCCAGTCTGATCCGAACAATATTCACTATATGGACAGAAGCCGCTTTGGTGCTGACTTGCAAGTAGAAGAGGGCATGATTCTAGCGTTTGCACAGCCAGATGGTTCGGAAATTCCTGGAATTATTCGAAGTGCTGCTGGCGATTCAGTAACAGTAGACTTTAATCATCCGTTAGCCGGTCAAACGGTTATCTTTGATGTGGAAATCATTGATGTTAAACCTGGCGCTTCTGCACAAGGTGGAAATTAGTTATGCAAATTCATTTAGCTAACCCTCGTGGTTTCTGCGCAGGCGTAGACAGAGCTATTACCATAGTCGAGCGCGCGCTTGAAATGTTCGAACCGCCCATTTATGTGCGCCACGAAGTGGTACACAATAAATTTGTGGTAGATGGGCTACGTGAGCGTGGAGCGTTATTTGTGGATGAACTTCACGAAGTACCAGACGACAGCATAGTAATATTTTCTGCCCATGGCGTATCGCAAGCGGTAAGAAAAGAAGCGGAAAATCGCGGTTTAAAGGTCTTTGACGCCACGTGCCCCTTAGTGACGAAAGTACATATGGAAGTTACCCGTGCTAGCAAAACGGGCACTGAATGTATCTTGATTGGTCATGCTGGTCACCCTGAAGTAGAGGGCACCATGGGGCAGTACAGCAATGAAGATGGCGGTATTTACTTAGTTGAATCTGAAGCTGATGTGGCAACGCTCGAAGTTAAAGACCCAGCAAATCTTTATTATTGCAGCCAAACTACGCTATCTGTTGATGATACCGCAGATGTAATTGACGCCCTTCGCGCTAAGTTCCCCAAAATCAATGGCCCTAGAAAAGACGATATTTGCTATGCCACGCAGAATCGCCAAGACGCCGTGCGCGAGTTAGCGCAAGACTGCCAGGTTCTGTTGGTCGTGGGGGCGCAGAATAGCTCAAACTCGAACCGTCTTCGCGAACTGGCTGAAAAAATTGGTGCTAAAGCCTACTTGATTGCCGACGCTAATTGCATCCAGGAAGAATGGCTAGAAGGCGTAGAGCATATTGGCGTTACCGCTGGTGCATCTGCCCCTGAAGTTTTGGTGCAAGGTGTGGTAAACAAGCTTAAAGCATGGGGAGCGGTTTCAGCCTCTGAGCGTTCCGGTCGAGAAGAGAACGTGGAATTTGCTGTTCCTAAAGAATTGAGAGTTAAGCAAGTCGTTTAAACTTGCTATATTTTCAAAGCATAAAAAAACACCGCACCTTGTTGCGGTGTTTTTTTATGCTTTTGTCTACTGGAAATTCAACGACTTGCGAATAGATAATAATACCTTAATGTAAAGGCGTGTTCGCTGCTCAAATGTTTAAGTATTTGTTTACCGGAAACGTGTCAGCAGTGCTTTGGGCGGATATAAGAGCTTGAGGTTAATGCTCTTGTACGGTGGACGCTAGCTTTGTGGAATCGGTTATTTTAAATGCGCTAGAGTTTATATTTCCAAGCGTCTTATCCCAAGAAATAAGGGCTGCGTTTATAGTCAGGTTGTAACTTTAAAGATAGCTAAAAATTATACGTTTTAATAACCAATGATACCCAGTGTAAAGCGCTTTTGTCTTACTATACTAAATTGGTGATAACACCCATTCTTACGTTTAGAATTTGGCAAAAGTGATGAGAGTTAAAAAGGTGGCGAAAAACCAAGTGAAAGGAAGCACAAACTACGCTCAACGTGGTGTGGGCCTAATAGAGATCTTAATTACTCTATTTATCTTAGCGGTAGGTCTGCTAGGCGTAGCTGCGCTTCAGTTTACCGGCTCTTTCGCTAACAAAGACGCCATCAGCCGAACGCAAGCAGAAATGGTTGCCGCACAAGTAGCGGAGCGATTACGCGCGGCGGCTCGCCCAGCAACAGTTGGCGATGGTATGGTCGCTAACAATGACTATTTCACAGACACAACCTATAACTTCTCAGGCTTAAGTTGCTCGAATGCTTCCCAGCCCTATTACGGCTGCTGCTTAACAAGACCCGCCAATATTCCGAACTGTGAAGGACAAACCTGTAGTGAAGCTCAAATGGCCAAGTATGATGGTTGGGCACTTTCTTGCTCTGCAGTGCAGACAAATCCCCAAACCACAGTTTCGGTAACCTGTGATGATAACAATGGTGCTGACACTTACAGCTGCAGTCCAGGCTCTCGCGTTGAAATATTGCTTATGTGGCCTGTTTCATCCTCCGGAAACCAGCAATACCAACTTAACTCGCGATGTAATAAAGCCGAAGGTGACAGTAATGCATGTGTGTTTAAGGATGTCACGTTATGAAGAGCTACCATCAACGAGCGCAATATGGTTTTTCACTGGTAGAGTTAATGATTACTTTGACTCTAGGCCTTATTATTTCAGGCGCCGTTATACAGGTTTTAATCAGCTCCAGCGTTACAAATAAAGTTAATCAAGCGGTAGCTCAAGTTCAAGAGTCCGGGCGCTTTATTATGGCCCGCCTGTCTGCCGAGTTTTACGAAGTTGGCCGTTACGACCAAATCGTTGCAGATGTAGATACATCTGTTGATATCGTTGCTGAAGCAGCCTATGTGGAAAACCATCCTGTAGCAGTGCCCGGAGACTTCCCTACCAAAAATACATTGGGTAGCGTACAAACCTCCAGCGGTGGCAGCGATAAACTCGTTGTGAGTCTTTTGAGTAATGAAGACTGTACGGGCAACACCCATGGTTATGCGGGCCGTGAATTTCACGCGGTTAATCATTATTTCGTGAGCGGCAGCACGTTAAAATGCACCGGTTACGATGGGCGTGTCTTACTTGGCCTTAAATCACAATCCGTTGACCCTGTAACAATAACATTGCTGGATAACGTAGAAAGCTTTCAAGTGCAGTTTGGCGTGTCAGATGTTATCACAAGCTCTAATGGTCAGGCCGTCACCTACGTAACGGCCGATGATATCGACAATCTAAGGGCACTCAATCAGCAAGTGGTGTCATTACGGTGGGCTATAATGCTTAAAAGCTATCAAAATGAAGTGAGGCAAACTCAGGCACAAAAATATGCGCTCTTAAATGAAGCGTCTAAAACAATGACGACCGACCACTATTATCAAGTCTTTTCGAAGACCTTAGCCCTAAGAAATATGAAGAATTTTGTCAGGAGTTCGAAATGAGGCAGCAAGGCTTAGTTATGGTATTTGCGCTACTTGTTTTGCTGTCTATCACGGTTTTAGGGGTAAGCGCTGTAACCAGTAGCTTGTCTCAATCAAAAATGGCCGTGTCTATGCAGCAAAGCGGTTTAGCATTTGACGCCGCTGAGTCGGCAATTGCAGGCGTGTTCTTCGAGTCAGAAGATGAGTCCTTGCTGACTGATCCGACAAAAACTGACCCCCTCTCTGAAGCCAGGCAAGGCACTATTTTTGATCCTGATAACGATACGATGAGCTGTTTCGATGAGAACGAATGGACTGATAGATACATGACCGAAGGCGGCTTAACCATTGGGGACAGGCATACTATAGATGGTACCTATCAAAACGAAGCTTCTTCAAAAAGCTGGTCGCGGACGGCGTTTATTCGTGAACAAGCGTGCCGAGGGTCAAGCAATGTCATTGGTGGAAGTAATGTCAACTGCCACGTATTTATTATTAGGGGTTGCGGAAAAGTTTCAGGTAAGTCCACTGTGGTTGCCAATAGCCTGGCTGCGTCCGTCTTCGGCCCAGCTTCACAATAGGTATTATGATGAAAAAAATAACAAATTACCTTGCTTCTATTACGCTGTTTAGCTGTATTGGCTTTTCTGCATTTGGTGACGATCTTGATATCTACCTGGGGAACGCTAGCAGTGCGGTTACCTATAACCCAAATGTACTCTTTATAATGGACTCATCGGGAAGTATGGGGTCTTATGATAACACCAGTCAGACCAGAATGCTTCGGGTACAAAACGCGCTGAAAGACGCGTTGCGCTCTGCCACAAATATTAATGCCGGTCTGATGCGCTTT